>NZ_QUEH01000020.1:0-67937 GCF_003477935.1 Clostridium sp. AF32-12BH
GATAGTTTAGCACAGCTTCAAGCTTTTGTCAACAACTTTTTAAATTTCTTTTTGAATCCTTTCAGATTCGCTTTGCTGTTTTCAGCAGCGTGTTATATCTTATCAGATGTTTTCGCTTTTGTCAACAACTTTTTTTATTTTTCTTTCCAGACTTTTTTGTCTTTCAGAGAAAAAAAGAATCATCTGGAATAGAGCGGAGAAAGAGGGATTTGAACCCTCGCGCCGGTTGCCCGACCTACACCCTTAGCAGGGGCGCCTCTTCGGCCTCTTGAGTATTTCTCCGAATTTCATAATTCCATATGATCTTGCGCTTCAACTTACGTTTTCAGACGCATTGCCTATTATATAGCACAGACTTCGCTTTGTCAACAACATTTTCAAAAAAATTTTCGCAGCAGATCTTGCCAGTTTGAAATGCAACGCATCGGCAAGATCCCGCTGCTATTGCGCAGCACGCGAATAAGAGCGAATTGCGGTTTCATACAGGTTATTTCCCTCTGAATCAATAACAACGATCACAGGAAAATCCTTTACCTCCAGTTTGCGGATCGCCTCGGTTCCCAGATCATCATACGCGATCACTTCGGAGGAAAGGATGCATTTGGAAAGCAGTGCACCTGCACCTCCGACTGCAGCAAAATAAACACAGCCATTTCTTACGACCGCATCGATCACCGCCTGGCTTCTTTTTCCCTTTCCGATCATGGCACCGAGTCCCAGATCAATTAATTTCGGAGCATACTTATCCATGCGACTTGCGGTAGTCGGTCCTGCTGAGCCGATCGGTCTGCCCTCCCTGGCCGGTGACGGTCCCATATAATAAATGACATTGCGCTCCATATCGAGTGGAAGCGGATTTCCTGCATCCAGTGCTTCCTGCATCCGTTTGTGAGCAGCATCTCTTGCGGTATAAATCGTTCCGGTCAGATATACATAGTCTCCTGCTCTCAGACTTTTCGCATCTTCTTTGCTGATCGGTACCTGAATTTTTCTGTCCATAGGAATCTCCTTCTATAATACACGGTGTGCGTGACGGTTTACATGACAACAGATATTAATTGCAACCGGAAGTCCGGCAATATGAGTCGGATAAGTCTCAATATTTACGGATAATGCCGTTACCCGGCCACCCAGACCTCCCGGTCCGATTCCCAGTCCGTTGATGCGCTCCAGCATTTCTTTTTCCAGGTCTGCTACATAAGGAACCTCGGAATGCTCATGCAGATTTCTGGTCAGGGCATGTTTTGCCATGATGGCGCATTTTTCAAAGGTGCCGCCAATTCCTACACCCACAACCATAGGAGGGCATGCGTTCGGACCGGCATCCTTTACTGCCGTCAGAATGGCATTCTTTACGCCCTCGATTCCGTCTGCCGGCTTCAGCATAAAGACGCGGCTCATATTCTCACTGCCAAAGCCCTTTGGTGCCAGCGTGATATCGATACGATCGCCTTCCACAATCTCATAATGAATGATAGCCGGAGTATTATCCTTCGTATTTTCTCTTAAGATCGGATCCTTCACAACGGACTTTCTCAAAAAACCATCTACATAACCATCGTGTACACCCTGGTTGATGGCATCGGTCAGGCTGCCGCCTTCCAAATGCACATCCTGGCCTATCTTGATAAATACAACTGCCATTCCGGTGTCCTGGCAGATTGGGATCATATCCGCACCTGCGATCTTAAGGTTTTCCTGCAGCTGGTTTAAAATCTGTTTTCCAAGCGGTGATTCTTCCTGCTCCACTGCCATCTTCATCCGTTCTGCCATATCTTCTGACAAAAAATGATTGGCTTCGATACACATTTCCTTTACTGCAGCTGTAATCTCACTTACGTTTACTGTTCTTATCATCTTCTGACCCACTCCTATTAAATTTGAAAACCAATGTGCCTTGACACATTCCCGCACTAAGACGCGGTTGCTTTGACAACCATCTGCCTTTGCTCCAAGTGCACTCTGCGTTCTAATTTCCTATGGAACATAAAAATGCTGCCAGCTGCCCTTCCCTCTTATTTCAGGGAAAACAGCCGGCAGCATCCTCTTTTACTTGCCTTTTAATTTTATTCTTACAAGGACCAGACCCTGTTCTTTATTCCTGCTGATCTGTTTCTTGTTCGGAAAGTTCCAGATCTTCGATTCCATCTCCCTCGGATTTTGCTCCGTCATCCCGCACCTTCGCGATGCTTGCTACGCGGATATCAGAATCCGGATCGATGTTCATCAGCTTGACACCAGAAGTGTTCCGGCCGATCACGGAAATATCCTCTACGGAAATACGGATCACAACCCCCTCGTTCGTGATCATCATAATGTCATGGTCATCGTGTACCAGCTTTGCACCTACGATATCACCGGTCTTTTCGGTGATCTTGTAACAGAGCACACCTTTACCGCCACGGTTCTGTGCCGTGAACTCCTCGATCGGGGTCCGTTTGCCCATACCATTCTCAGAAACGATCAGAAGCTTTTCACCCTGGGTATCCATCTGCATGCCGACTACTTCATCGCCTTCATTCAGCTTCATACCGATCACACCCATGGATACACGGCCGGTTACGCGCACATCGGTCTCATGGAAGCGGATGCACTGTCCCTTCTTCGTTACCAGGAAGATATCTTTCGTATTATCGGTTGCCTTTACTTCGATCAGTTCATCATGTTCCTTCAGCACGATTGCCTGAAGACCGTTCTTGCGGACGTTCTCGTATTCCTTTACCGGAGTCTTCTTGACCATGCCGCCGCGGGTTGCCATGAACAGATAATCGGTCTCATGGTATTCCTTCACCGGAATGATCGCTGTGATCTTCTCCTCCGGCTGCAGCTGCAGAAGGTTAATGATCGCGGTTCCGCGCGCGGTTCTGCTGCCTTCTGGGATTGCGTAAGCTTTCAGGCGGTATACGCGGCCTTTGTTGGTGAAGAACATAATGTAATTGTGAGTCTTGGTCAGGAGCAGGTCTTCGATGTAATCTTCATCGATCGTCTGCATGCCCTTGATTCCCTTACCGCCGCGGTTCTGGTTCTTGAAATTATCGACGCTCATGCGCTTGATGTAGCCAAGCTTGGTCATCGCCACGATGGTATTCTCATTCGGAATCAGATCCTCCATGGACATATCAAACTCGTCAAAGCCAATGGCGGTCTTACGGTCATCGCCGTACTTGTCAGAGATCACAAGGATTTCCTCGCGGATCACGCCTAACAGCTTTTTCTCGTCCGCCAGGATTGCCTTTAATTCCTCAATCTTTGCCATCAGGTCTTTGTATTCGTTTTCCAGCTTCTCCCGTTCCAGACCGGTCAGTGCACGCAGACGCATGTCTACGATTGCCTGAGACTGGGCATCGCTGAGTCCGAAGCGCTCCATCAACTGCTGCTTTGCAATCTGGACATTCTCAGAACCACGGATGATGCGGATGACCTCATCGATGTGGTCTAAGGCGATCAGCAAGCCCTGTAAGATGTGGGCACGCTCTTCTGCTTTATTTAAATCGTATTTTGTTCTTCTGGTAACAACATCTTCCTGATGACGCAGATAGTAAGTCAGCATCTCAAGCAGATTTAATACTTTTGGCTGGTTATCGACCAGAGCCAGCATGATGACACCAAAGGTATCCTGCAGCTGGGTATGCTTTAACAACTGGTTTAAGATCACGTTTGCGTTGACGTCACGGCGCAGCTCAATGACAATGCGCATACCCTGACGGTCAGACTCATCGCGCAGATCAGTAATTCCGTCGATCCGTTTTTCCTTGACCAGCTCTGCGATCTTCTCGATCAGTCTTGCCTTGTTTACCAGATACGGAAGCTCAGTCACTACAATACGGCTCTTACCGTTCGGCATCGTCTCGATATCGGATACTGCACGTACCCGGATCTTGCCGCGTCCGGTGCGGTAGGCTTCCTCAATGCCTGCTTTTCCAAGGATCGTTGCTCCGGTCGGAAAGTCCGGGCCTTTTACGATCTCTAAAATTTCTTCCAGGGTTGTGCCGCGGTCTTCCTCGATACGGTTGTCGATCAGCTTTACGACAGCACCAATGACCTCACGCAGATTGTGAGGCGGAATGTTGGTTGCCATACCAACTGCAATACCGGTAGTACCGTTCACTAACAGGTTCGGATACCGGGCCGGGAGCACAACCGGCTCTTTCTCTGTCTCATCGAAGTTCGGTATAAAATCAACGGTATCTTTTCCAATGTCAGCCAGCATCTCCATGGAGATCTTGCTTAAGCGGGCCTCGGTATATCGCATCGCAGCCGCACCATCGCCATCCACGGAACCAAAGTTTCCATGCCCGTCTACCAGCGGATAACGGGTAGACCATTCCTGTGCCATATTTACAAGAGCTCCATAGATAGAGCTGTCACCATGCGGGTGATATTTACCCATGGTATCGCCGACGATACGCGCGCATTTTCTGTGTGGCTTATCCGGTCCATTATTCAGCTCGATCATGGAATAAAGCACACGGCGCTGAACCGGCTTTAAACCGTCCCGCACATCCGGCAGGGCACGGGACGCGATAACGCTCATGGCATAGTCGATATAGGATTTTTCCATCGTGGATTTCAAATCTATATCGTGAACTTTATCAAAAATATTTGGTTCCATATTGTTCTCCTTGTTGTCTCATTGTTACGGTTGCATATCCGTCCGGCATCCTGCAGAATGCTGTAGGCCATGAACAGCTGCCTGCTGCCCAAAGCCTTGCACTGCCCAGTTAGATGTCCAGATTCTGTACATATTTTGCGTTTGCCTCGATAAACTCACGGCGCGGTTCAACCTGGTCACCCATTAAGGTGGTAAAGGTCAGATCCAGCTCGGATGCCACATCGTCGTCCATGTTGACACGAAGCAGGATACGGCGCTCCGGATCCATGGTGGTCTCCCAGAGCTGCTCTGCATCCATCTCTCCCAGACCTTTGTAACGCTGAATTTTATTGTTATTGTCTCGTCCCACTTCTTTGATGATCGAAGCCAGTTCTTCATCACTGTAAGCGTACCAGATCTTTTTATTCTTTTCCAGTTTGTATAACGGCGGCTGTGCCAGGTATACATGCCCCTGCTTGATCAGCTCTGGCATGAAGCGGTATAAGAAGGTCAGCATCAGGGTACTGATATGGGCTCCGTCTACATCCGCATCGGTCATGATGATGATCTTGTGATAACGCAGCTTGGAAATATCGAAATCGTCATGGATTCCGGTTCCGAATGCCGTGATCATCGCCTTGATCTCCGCATTGGCATAGATCTTGTCCAGTCTTGCCTTCTCCACATTTAAAATCTTACCGCGCAGCGGCAGGATCGCCTGGGTATCTCTGGAGCGGGCTGTCTTCGCAGAACCGCCTGCGGAGTCTCCCTCTACGATAAAGATCTCACATTTTTCCGGATCCTTGTTGGAACAGTCTGCCAGCTTGCCCGGAAGTGCCATTCCCTCTAATGCAGTCTTTCTTCTGGTTAAGTCACGGGCCTTTCTCGCTGCGGCACGGGCACGCTGGGCCAGAACAGATTTCTCGCAGATGGTCTTGGCTGCAGCAGGATTCTGCTCTAAGAAGTAAGTCAGCTGCTCACTGACGATGCTGTTTACCGCTCCCATGGCCTCGCTGTTTCCAAGCTTCTGCTTGGTCTGGCCCTCAAACTGTGGCTCCTCGATCTTGATGCTGACGATCGCAGTTAAGCCCTCACGGATATCTTCACCGCTTAAATTCGGCTCGCTGTCCTTTAACAGCTTATTCTTGCGGGCATAATCGTTGATGGTCTTGGTCAGCGCATTTTTTAAACCAGCCAGATGGGTACCACCCTCCGGGGTATTTACGTTATTTACGAAGGTATAGATGTTCTCGGTATAAGAATCGTTATGCTGCATGGCAACCTCAACAAACACACCGTCTCTGGTGCCTTCACAGTAAATCACATTATCGTAGAGCGCTGCCTTGCCCTTGTTTAAGTAGGTAACAAATTCCTGGATACCACCCTCATAATGGAATACTTTTTCTTTCTTTTCTTCCCGGTCGTCACGCAGGGTAATCTTTAATGCCTTGGTTAAGAACGCCGTCTCCTGAAGACGGATACGCAGGATATCGAAATCATATACGGTCTCCTCGAAAATTTCCGGGTCTGGCAGGAAATGAACTTCGGTTCCGTGTTTGTCCGCATCACATTCCCCGACTACCTTTAACGGATACATCACCTTGCCACGCTCATAGCGCTGCTGGTAAATCTTGCCATCCTGATAAACACGCACTTCCAGCCAGGTAGAGAGGGCATTTACAACCGACGCGCCTACACCATGCAGACCACCGGATACCTTGTATCCCCCACCGCCGAATTTGCCGCCGGCATGAAGGATCGTAAAGACAACCTCTACCGCAGGAATACCGGCTTTTTTCTGAATGCCGACCGGAATGCCGCGACCATCATCCAGTACCGTGATGGAATTGTCTTCATGGATCGTGACGTCAATTCTGTCACAGTAACCGGCCAGCGCTTCATCTACCGCATTATCTACAATCTCATAAACCAGGTGATGAAGTCCCCTGGACGAAGTGCTGCCAATATACATACCAGGTCTCTTCCGGACCGCTTCCAGCCCTTCCAGAATCTGAATCTGGTCTGCTCCGTATTCTGCACTCATGTTATTTCCTCCTAGTCAAAAAATATATCTATAACCTGTCTATCGTCAGTTTTCACTGGTCACGGTTCCATTTACCACGCGAAACAGCTTATCCATCTGAAAACGGTTGTTTACAAAATCTTCCAGTCCGGTACAGGTGATCATCGTCTGAATATGATCGATCGCAGACAGAAGATGGTTCTGCCGCTCCCCGTCCAGCTCAGAAAGCACATCATCCAGTAAAAGGATGGGATAATCGCGCACCAGCTTTTTTACAAGCTCAATCTCTGCCAGCTTTAACGACAACGCCGCAGTGCGCTGCTGTCCCTGGGAACCAAATTTCCGGATATCGATATCACCGATGTAAAAACCAATGTCATCCCGGTGCGGACCCACCAGGGTTGTCTTCTGTTTCACATCCTGGCTGCGGCTTCTGGCGATGCCTGCTTCCAGCTCCTCTGCCTGGGAATTGGGATCGTACACGATCCTTAAGTTTTCTTTTCCGCCGGACAGCTTCTGGTGAATCTCAGAAATGATCTCATTGAGCTGTCCGATAAATTCTTCCCGGAAGCGGATCACTTCTTTTCCATACTGGACCAGCTGCATATCCCACACATCCAGGGTTTCCTCATATTCCGGATGAAAGAACAGCTCTTTCAGAAGCTTATTCCGCTGCAGCAGGACCCGGTTGTAGGACACCAGGGAGTGCACGTAAAGCTTATTTAACTGGCACAATTCCAGGTCAATGAATTTGCGCCGCTCCGCCGGACCGTTTTTGATCAGGTTTAAGTCCTCCGGTGAGAAAAACACCACGTTCACAATCCCAAACAGCTCACTGGCTTTCCGGATGGGAATCCCGTTGATTGCCACGCCCTTTGCCTTATTTTTCTTTAAATGCATATCGATGCGGTACGGGACATCCCGTTTGCGCACCGTAAGCTTAATATGGGATTCATCATTCTGGAACCGGATCATCTCCCGGTCCTTGCTGCCGCGGTGTGATTTGGTGGTGCAGCAGACATAGACCGCCTCTAAAATGTTCGTCTTTCCCTGGGCATTGTTCCCGTAAAGAATATTGGTACCCGGAGAAAACTCCATATGTAATTGATCGTAGTTCCGGTAATTCTGAAGCTCAATGGACTCTATTATCATAATTCGATCCGAATGGTCTCTCCCTGATACGTTACTTCATCTCCTGCATGAAGCTTTTTTCCTCTCTGGTACTCTACGCTGCCGTTTACTTTTACCAGTCCGTCCTCGATCGCATACTTGGCATCGACACCGGATTCGCAAAGACCAGCTGCCTTTAAGGCCTGGCCAAGCTTGATATATTCATCTCTCAGTTTAATGATTTCCATAATTTTCCTCTCTAAACCTCTGTTTGCTCTGTTTCATATCCATTTATACGCTGCTGCTCATGCCTTGCGCAAACAACAACAAATTTTTCCAATGCTTCCCAGCACCCTGGCATCTCACGGTTTTATGCTTCATTGATAAAGTTTACAGGCAGGATCAGATAAATATAGGTTCCTTCTTCATCCTTGATAAAGCATGGGGACTTCGGGTTCATCATATAAAGCTCCACATCCTCATCGTCAATGACACGAAGCGCATCCAGCAGGAATTTCGGATTGAATGCGATCATGATGTCTTTACCGGATTTGTGTGCCGGAACATTGGCATTCATGGAACCAAATGCTGACTTCACCTTCATATTAACATTATTATCTTCCACGTTCATGATGATCGGTTTGCGGTCACTGTCGCGGATCAGGATCATCGCGCGATCGATATTATCCATGAAATCACGTTTGTTGATCTTCACACGCGTTTCGTAATCACTGGAAAGCATATGGTCAATCTTAAAATATTCTCCATCGATCAGACGGGAAACCACAATGGTATCATCAAATTCGAATAAAATATGATTTTTGCTGAAATAAATAAGAACTTCTTTTTCATTGTCACCAGTCAGGATCTTACTGATCTCAGAAAGTGTTTTTCCCGGAACTATAACCTTATGGTTATCATAATGTTCTTTCAGCTGAATATTGCGAATGGAGATCCGGTGTCCGTCCAGGGAAACCACCTTGAGAAAATCATCTTTTACCTCCAGAAGTTCGCCTGCCATCATCTTATTGCTGTCGTTTGGTGAGATAGAAAAAATGGTCTGACGAATTGCTTCTTTTAAAGTAAACTGGCTCAGACTGATATGCTGGTCGCGCTCAATGTAAGGAAGATAGGAAAATTCCTCGCCATCCCGGCCCTGAATATTAAATACTGCATTCTCACATTCAATGATTGTATTGAAATGATTATCAGAAGTAATCGATACCGGAGTATCGCCATCTGGAAGTTTTCTGATAATTTCAGAAAAAAGTTTTGCTTCCAGTGCAATTTTACCGCGTTCCAGAATAGAACCTTCTACTTTTGTCTCAATTCCCAGTTCCATATCGTTGCCGGTAAGTTTAATTTCATTGGTATCGGCATCGATCAGAATGCATTCAAGGATGGACATGGTCGTTCTGGAAGGAATTGCTTTGGATACAATATTGATTCCATTGAGGAGAGCATCTTTCTTAAATTCGAGCTTCATGTTGATAACTTCCTTTCTGTCGGTTCAGAGTCTTTTTAAAGATATATAAAATAAAATTTCGTCGTAATCGTAGTAGGGCGTGTGGATTTGTGTAAAAGCCGGTTCAGCCCAGAAAATCAGCAGAGTTTTCGACGTGAATAAGGCTGTTGAAAACTCTTCTGAAACTTCTGGAATACCAGGCGGTTATCCACATGTGAAAAAATGACAAAATCGGGCGAAAAAAATGTCCACAGACTGTTCACACGGAATCCACGCGTTTTCCACAGAAAAATGTGAATAAGTGGGAAGCGGGATCGCACCATGTTTTATGTTAACCGATTCATGCATTATGTTAACCAGATATTACTGCGGACTGATTTTTTTCTTCAGAATGTCAATCGTATTCTGAAGGGAAGGATTCTTTTCCAGATCTGCGCTGATCGTTTTGATTCCATGAAGAATCGTGGTATGATCACGGCCGCCCAGTGCCTTACCGATATTTTGCAGACCGGTTTCTGTCATAGTACGGCACAGATACATCACGATCTGGCGCGGATAAACAATTTCTTTGCTTCGTTTTGCAGACATGATATCAAGCGGGGTGAGGTTAAAATGATCGGCAACGATCTGAATGATGAATTCCGGAGTAACTTCCTGCTTGTCGCCTGGGGCAATGATATCTTTTAATGCTTTTTCAGCCAGTTCGATGTCAATCTCGCGATTTTTTTCCAGCTTGGAAAGTGCAACGATCTTGGTAAGGGCGCCTTCCAGCTCACGGATATTGGATTTGATGTTGGTTGCAATATATTTGATTACTTCATTATCTATATTGTAACCTTCCATCTCTTCTTTCTTTCGAAGGATCGCCATTCGTGTTTCGTAATCCGGAGACTGGATGTCTACGGTCAGACCCCACTCAAAACGGGAGCGGAGACGTTCTTCCAGAGTCTCGATTTCTTTTGGCGGTTTATCCGATGAAATAATGATTTGTTTTTTTGCTTCATGCAGTGCATTGAATGTGTGGAAAAATTCTTCCTGCGTACTTTCCTTACCAATAATGAACTGGATATCATCGATCAAAAGGACATCATTGTTGCGGTATTTTTCGCGAAATTCCGTGGTGGAAATGTTGTTCTTATTACGGATCGCATCGATCAGTTCATTGGTGAACTTTTCAGAAGTAACATAAAGGATCTTGGCCTTCGGGTTGTTTTTCAGGATAAAGTTTGCAATGGAATGCATCAGGTGTGTTTTTCCAAGACCTACACCTCCGTAAATAAAAAGAGGGTTGTAGATTTCACCCGGAGATTCAGCAACAGCCAGGGATGCCGCATGTGCCAGATTGTTGTTGGCTCCGACAACGAAGGTATCGAAGGTATATTTGGGATTTAAGTTGGCATTTTGCAGTGTGGACAGGCTTACCGTGTTTGTATTGTTCTGGATCAGCTGGTTTGCAGAAGCTGGTTCCGGAACAATATCTTCCTCCACAAGAAACTGGACGGTGTCACACTTGATGCCGGTAACTTCTTCAATGGATACCTTCAGCATGACGCTGTATTTCTTCTTAATATATCCGAGAAAATTGGCATCTGGAACGATGATCTTCACAATATTTCCCGGCTGCTCTAAGGCATAGACCTCTAACGGGAGAAGCCAGGTATCGAAGGAGACATCGGAGATCTCATATTCTTCTTTTAAAAATTTCAGTATATCGTTCCATTTTTCTTTCAGTGTTTCTAACATTATTTCCGTCTCCTGTACTTAATCTATACGGGTGGCTGCAGTGTGACCATGATGATAATCATAATATATCCACAGTTTGTGTGGAAAAAAATGGGCCTGTTTGTGGATATGCGAGAGCACCCAATCTAGAAACATTGTATACCATAAACGGCTGATTTTCAATGAAAACCGAAAAATCTTCGCCGTTTTGTGAAAATTATCAACAGACTTATCCACAACTTGTGGATAACTTATTCACAATATCAACAGCTTGTATGTGGGCAGCCTTTTGGGAGCAGCCGTTTTTGTGTGGATTTTGGGGATATTTCTTTTTTAAGAAAAGGCTTGACGAACCCGCATGTTTTCTATATAATTGAGAAGATGTTTAATTAAAATAGTCGTAATGTGTTCAATCAAATAAGCGATGTAAAGAAGGAGGTGCCGCAACATGAAGATGACTTTCCAGCCGAAGAACAGACAGAGATCCAAAGTTCATGGCTTCAGAGCTAGAATGAGTACTCCAGGTGGAAGAAAAGTATTAGCTGCAAGAAGAGCAAAGGGAAGAGCGAAATTATCCGCTTAATGAGTTAAGGTCACAAGAAATTGTGACCTTTTGTATTTTGTATTACCTGGTATACAGGATCAGTATGGTGGTAGCAGAAAATGAAACGATTTCCGAGCATTAAGAAGAATTCTGATTTCCAGGCAATTTACCGCACTGCGAAATCCTATGCCAACAGACAGTTGGTCATGTATGTAAAAAAGACCGGAGAAGCCCAGTCAAGGATTGGGATATCGGTGAGTAAAAAAGTTGGAAACAGTGTGGTGAGACATCATCTGGCCCGGCTGGTGCGGGAGAGTTTCCGACTGAACAGGAACACATTAGAAGAAGGATTAGACATCATCGTGGTAGCGCGTGCTGCCGCAAAAGACTCAGATTATAAGACAATTGAGCGTGCATTTATGCACCTGTGCGGACTGCATAACATAATAAGAGAATCGAAGTGAGAATATGATCAGCAAAATTTCAGATTTGATGAAAAAGCTTCTTATATTAATGATACGCGGATACCAGATCTTTTTATCCCCGTTGAAAACAAGAACTCACTGTATTTACACGCCTACGTGTTCCCAATACGCCATTGAGGCACTTACCAGGTACGGCGTGGTGAAAGGTTTATGGTTGTCTGTGAAGAGGATACTCCGGTGTCATCCATGGGCAGAAGGCGGTTATGACCCAGTTCCGTAACACATGAGGAGGTAGCAGATTGGATTACTTAGTATTAACAAAGGTTCATGGGGCGATTCTTGGTCCGATTTCCCAGATCCTGGGATGGATCCTGAATATACTGGTTGAGTTTACCAATTCCTTTGGTATTCTGAATATCGGTTTATCCATTATTTTATTTACCCTGGTTGTGAAAATACTGATGTTCCCATTGACGATCAAGCAGCAGAAGGCTTCTAAGCTGATGGCTGTCATGCAGCCTGAACTTCAGGCCATCCAGGCGAAATACAAGGGCAAAACAGACAATGACTCCATGATGAAGATGAATGTGGAGACGAAAGCTGTTTATGAGAAATACGGCACATCCATGACTGGAGGATGTCTCCAGCTCGTGATCCAGATGCCGATCCTGTTTGCGCTGTATCGCGTGATCTATTGTATTCCGGCTTATGTAATGCCGATCAAGGAGCATTTTTTGAATGTGGTTTATGCGCTGACCGGAAGTTCTTCCGCGTCTGCCCTGACAGAGGGGGCAGCAGCAAATCTGCTGCAGTTTGCAACGGATCACAATATTGCATTGACGGGTGTTAACCCGATCGGAGATCTGACCGGAGTGAGCGGTGAGGCTCTGGCCAACAAAATGGTCGATATCCTTTACAAGCTGAATCCGGCCCAGTGGGGAGAACTGGCACAGGCTTTCCCAAATGCAGCGTCTGTTATTTCAGACAATGCAGCTACGATTGAGAAGATGAATACCTTCCTTGGTATTAACCTGTCATCCAATCCGTTTAACGGAAGTTTCGTTCCAAACCTGGCATGGCTGATCCCGATCCTTGCAGGTCTTACCCAGTATGCCAGCACCAAATTAATGATGGCAACCCAGCCGAAGAAGACAAACAACGGGGAAGATATGAGTTCCCAGATGATGCAGAGCATGAACGTTACCATGCCGCTTATGTCTGTATTTTTCTGCTTTACCTTCCCGGCAGCAATCGGTATTTACTGGGTAGCCAGCAGTACGTTCCAGCTTTTGCAGCAGCTGATCGTAAATACTTACCTGAGCAAGGTAGATATGGATGAGCTGATCCGCAAGAACGTGGAAAAGGCAAACAAAAAACGTGCGAAAAAAGGTCTTCCGCCGCAGAAAGTCAATCAGAATGCAACTGCAAACTTAAAACACATGGAGGCTGTTGCAGCGAAGGAAGAGGCAGAGCGTGCAGAGAAGCTCGAGAAGAGCAAAAAACAGGTGGAGCAGTCTACCAGTTATTACAACAAAGACGCGAAACCGGGAAGTCTGGCTTCCAAGGCAAATATGGTTGCCAGATATAACGAAAAACACAATAATAAATAAGGGGGTAACACCATGGATGGGAAGATTACAATCTCTGCCAGTACATTGGACGAGGCAATCACAAAAGCATTGATTGAACTGCAGACGACCAGTGAGCATCTTCATTACGAAGTTGTGCAGAAAGAGAGTGCTGGTCTGCTTGGCATCTTTGGTAAGAAACCCTGCATCATCCGTGCTCACGTGATGACTGAGGCGGAGGAGAAGGAACTGGCTGAGGCAAAGAAGCTGGAGGCAAAAAAAGCCGCAGAAGCCAAAAAGGCTGAAGAGGCGAAAAAAGCGGAAGCTGCGAAGCAGGCTGAAGCAGCGAAGAAAGCCGCACAGGCCGAGGCTGACAGAAAAGCGGAAGCAGCCAGAAAGGCTGAAGCGGAGAAAAGAAAGAAGGCAGAAGCAGTATCTGCAGCGAAAACTCCGGTTTCCGAAAAAGCAACAACCAGCCGTGAGGCAGCTGCACCAGAGGCAATACAGGAGATTGCTGCAGAAGAAATGCCGAAGAAGGCTTCTGTAAAGATCAATGAAGAGGCTGTAAAAAAAGCAGCGAAAGAATTTCTGGATCAGGTATTTGGTGCAATGGGAATGCAGGTTTCGATCGATACCACATACAATGCCAGTGACCGGGAACTTCTGGTTTCCATGGAGGGTGACGATATGGGAATCCTCATTGGAAAACGCGGACAGACCCTGGATTCTTTACAGTATCTGGTAAGTCTTGTAGTAAATAAAGAAACGGAAGGTTATCTGAGAGTAAAGCTTGATACCGAAAATTACCGTGAGAGAAGAAAAGAAACGCTGGAAACTTTAGCGAAGAATATTTCTTATAAGGTAAAGCGCACCAAGCATCCGGTCTCTTTAGAGCCGATGAATCCGTATGAGAGAAGAATCATTCATTCTGCGCTTCAGAATGACAAATATGTCATGACCAGAAGCGAAGGGGAAGATCCGTTCCGTCATGTGGTTATTTCTTTAAAGAAAGAAGTCCCGGCAGGCGGCGGAAGAAAAGAGCGTTATGGTTCCCGCCGCGATAATCGTGGAAGAGGAAGAAACGCGGAAAACAAAGCGCCGAAGACAGAGGCTCCTGCAGAGAAAAAAGAAGCAGAAGCGCCAGGTGCGGAAGCGTAAGATAACTGTATGAATACAGGCGGGTGTCTGGTAGTGGTTTGGCCACCACCTGGCACCCGTTTTGTATTGGATTGTCATAGTAAGGAGGCATCAGCGGTATTCCGCTGGTTAAATTTAATCGTTTGTTTTTGGGCTGGTTTTGCCTGAAGCCAGTCGGAGGAAATTATGCTGAAAGATAGAAGTGCAGATACGATTGCGGCGATTGCAACCGCAATGAGCAGTTCCGGAATCGGAATTATCCGTGTGAGTGGAGACGATGCAATTTCGATTGTGAACCGGATTTTTATGAGCAAAAGAGAACATTTTGATTTGAATACGGCACCATCCCATCGGATTTATTATGGTATGATTCATGATGGAGAAGAAATTCTGGATGAGGTATTGGTGATGCTGATGCGGGGACCGCACAGCTATACTGCAGAAGACACAGTGGAGATAGACTGCCACGGTGGTGTCCTGATTATGAAAAAAATACTGGAAACAGTAATCAAATATGGAGCGAGACCGGCAGAACCGGGAGAATTTACCAAACGGGCATTTTTAAACGGACGGATCGATCTGTCCCAGGCAGAAGCGGTCATGGATGTGATCAATGCCCAGAATGATTATGCAATGAAAAGTTCTGTCAGTCAGTTAAAGGGATCGGTATCCAGAAAAGTCAAAGAACTGAGGGATCAGATCCTGTATCAGATTGCATTCATTGAATCGGCCCTGGATGATCCGGAACATATTTCCCTGGATGGATATGAGGAATCTCTGCTGGAAAAACTGAATCCTATGATGAAGGAAGTGGAGCGCCTGGTCCGTTCCGCAGATAATGGAAGAGTGATTTCAGAGGGAATCCGTACGGTTATCCTTGGAAAACCAAATGCAGGAAAATCTTCTTTGATGAATGTGCTTCTGGGAGAAGAGCGTGCAATTGTAACGGATATTGCCGGAACAACCCGTGACACGTTAGAAGAGCATATCCGTATGCATGGAATCAGCCTGAATGTCATCGATACGGCAGGAATTCGCGAAACGGATGATGTGGTGGAGCAGATTGGTGTGACGAGGGCGAAACTGGCAGCAGATGAGGCGGATCTGATCATTTATGTGGTAGATGGATCCCGTCAGCTGGATGAAAATGATGCACAGATCATGGAGCTGATCCGCGACCGGAAAGCGGTAGTGCTTCTGAATAAGACAGACCTGGATACCGTGATTTCTGAGGAACTTTTACAGGAAAAGACCGGAAAAACCGTAATTTCTGTTTCAGCAAAAGAAGAGACAGGTATTGACAAACTGGAAAAAACAATCCAGAATCTGTTTTATGAAGGAGACATCGATTTTAATGATGAGATCCTGATCACCAATGTACGCCACAAGACTGCGCTGCAAAATGCATGGAACAGTCTGGGCATGGTAAAGCAGAGCATTGAAAATCAGATGCCGGAGGATTTTCTGACCATTGACCTGATGGACGCCTATGAGCAGCTGGGAACCATTACCGGTGAAGCAGTTGAAGATGATCTGGTCAATGAGATTTTCAGCAAATTCTGCATGGGAAAATAAAATGATGCCAAATACGTCTGCCAAAACGTTTATTTGTGGTGGTGCACCTGACTGGCAGGCGTATGCAGGTTTAGATAAGAAAGCTGGAAGGAATAGAGAGTATGCCATACTTAGAAGAATCGTATGATATTGTGGTGGTCGGTGCAGGACATGCCGGATGCGAGGCAGCGCTGGCCTGCGCAAGACTGGGGCTTGAGACGATTGTGTTTACGGTCAGTGTAGACAGTATTGCCCTGATGCCCTGCAACCCGAATATCGGAGGAAGCTCCAAGGGACATCTGGTCCGGGAACTGGATGCATTGGGCGGAGAAATGGGAAAAAATATTGATAAGACCTTTATCCAGTCCAAAATGTTAAATGAATCAAAAGGACCTGCAGTTCATTCCCTGCGTGCGCAGGCGGATAAACAGGATTACAGCAGACAGATGCGCCGTACACTGGAGAATACCGAACATTTAACCATTCGCCAGGCGGAAGTATCAGAAATTCTGGTGGAGGATCACAAGATTACCGGGGTGAAGACGTATTCCGGAGCGGTTTATCATGCAAAAGCCGTGGTCCTGGCAACCGGAACTTATTTAAAAGCACGTTGTATCTATGGTGACGTTAGCAATGCAACGGGGCCAAATGGTCTGCAGCCGGCGAACCATCTGACCGATTCCCTGATTGCAAACGGAATTGAAATGTTCCGTTTTAAGACCGGTACTCCGGCGCGTGCGGATCGGCGAAGCATTGATTTTTCCAAGATGGAAGAGCAGTTTGGAGATAAGCGGGTTGTTCCGTTTTCCTTCTCTACAGATCCGGAATCGGTACAAAAAGACCAGGTTTCGTGCTGGCTGACTTACACAAATGAAGAGACCCATCAGATTATCCGTGATAATTTGGATCGTTCTCCGTTATTCTCCGGGGCAATTGAAGGAAGCGGACCGCGTTACTGTCCGTCAATCGAGGATAAGGTGGTGAAATTCCCGGACAAAACGCGTCATCAGGTATTTATTGAACCAGAGGGTCTCTATACGAATGAAATGTATCTGGGCGGCATGTCGAGTTCCCTGCCGGAAGATGTCCAGTATGCAATGTACCGTACTGTCCCAGGGCTGGAGCATGTAAAAATCGTGCGGAATGCATATGCCATTGAATATGACTGCATCAATGCACGTCAGTTAAAATTGTCGTTGGAGTTTAAGGCAATCAGCGGGTTGTTCAGTGGCGGACAGTTTAACGGAAGCTCCGGATATGAGGAAGCAGCAGTGCAGGGCTTTATGGCAGGCGTGAATGCAGCTATGAAGGTACTGGGAAGAGAACCGGTCATTCTGGATCGTTCCCAGGCATACATTGGTGTTCTGATCGATGATCTGGTTACTAAGGAAAATCATGAGCCATACCGTATGATGACGTCCCGCGCTGAATATCGTTTGCTTTTGCGTCAGGATAATGCAGATCTGCGTTTGCGTGGAATCGGTCATGAAATCGGCCTGGTAGATGACGAAACTTATGAACAGGTTCTTCAGAAGGAAAAAGATATTCAAACAGAAATAGAGCGGTTGGAGAAAACAACGGTAGGAGCAAATCCAAAGATTCAGACATTTTTGGAGAGTCATGGAAGTACAGCATTAAAGACAGGCGCAACACTGGCCGAGTTAGTGCGCAGACCGGAACTTGATTATTTTATGTTAACTGAACTTGATGAAAAACGGCCAGATCTTTCTTATGATACGGCTGAACAGGTTAACATAAATATTAAATATGAAGGATATTTGAAGCGGCAGCAGCAGCAGGTAGCCCAGTTCAAGAAGCTGGAGAAGAAAAAGCTGGATCCGGATTTTGACTACAGTACGGTAAACAGTCTTCGGCGCGAAGCAGTACAAAAGTTAAATCTGTATAAACCGGCATCGATTGGGCAGGCATCCCGTATTTCCGGAGTGTCTCCGGCGGATATTTCCGTATTGCTGGTGCATCTGGAGCAGATGCGGCACAGTAAATAGAGGGTAATAGATTGCTGTTTCTGAAATGGAATTTTCTGAACTGAAAATTCCGTACAATACAGTTATGGCAGCAGATTTTGCCGAAATTCCACACAGGAGGGATTATGGAACAGATTTTTGTGGATAAAATGAAAGCGGGAACCCTGGAACTGGGGATTACGCTTTCGGAACATCAGATGGAACAATTCTATCACTATTATGAATTATTGATCGAATGGAATAAGGTCATGAATCTGACCGGAATTACAGAACTGGAAGAAGTGGTCAGCAAGCATTTTATAGACAGCCTGGCACTTGTAAAAGCAGTACCTCTTCAGGATGGACGGAGTGTATCTGCGATTGACGTGGGGACGGGCGCCGGTTTCCCGGGAATTCCGTTAAAAATTGCATTTCCAAATTTAAAGATTACATTGCTGGATTCCTTAAATAAAAGAATCAAATTTTTAAATGAAGTGATCGGTCAGCTGGGACTTACGAATGTAGAAACGATTCACGGAAGAGCAGAGGACTTTGGTCAGGATGCAAAATACCGTGAGAAGTATGATTATTGTGTATCCCGGGCAGTTGCGAATGCGGCAACGTTGTCTGAATATTGTCTCCCGTTCGTAAAAGTAGGGGGCGCATTCATCCCGTATAAATCAGGAAAAATTGATGAAGAATTGGAGCAGGGAACCAAAGCAATCGAAAGCCTTGGCGGAAGTATTGCAGATGTAATCCGCTTTGAACTGACCGGAGCAGATGCAGACCGCTCATTGGTGGTAATTGATAAAATCGCGAAGACTGCGAAAAAGTATCCGAGAAAAGCGGGAATGCCGTCGAAAGAACCGATTGGGAAATAACAATATTGCGTAGTAAGTCTCTGTAGATACGGAAACACAAGCCAGCCGGTACAGGAACGCATTTGGGTGAAAATCCTTTTTCTCGTAGGCTGCGCCGCCTATTGTTGGAATTGCGACCCAAACTCACACGCGCTGCGTGCTCAAACAAGGGTCTCCGTTCCAACGCTATGCTCGCCCACTCACGGATTTTCAAACAAATGCTTATCCTGTACCGGCTGGCTTGCGTTTCCTGTGTACTGGCTTTACTAGCATAAAAACCTGCAACCATTACTGATTTGGCAGATAGTTAGCCTATCTCTGCCATTTCAGTAGTGGTTGCAGGTTTTTTGTATGTAGTGGAGCCAACACAGTAGAAAGCCCCCGCCGCGCCATGCATAAGCGCATTCTTTTAGCCGGTTGCAGCCTGTTTTGTGAGCATAGCGATTGCTTCGGAGCTCTGTCTGAGCGAACGCAGTGAGCGAGTTAGCGGAGAAGCAATCTAATAGGCGGCGGAGCAAAACGGGCGAAAATTGGCGTGAATGCGTTTATGCATGGCGCGGTGGGGGCTTTCGGACTTACTGTGCTAAATTGTTACTTAGCCGGCACAATTTCAATCCAGTAGCCATCGGGGTCGGAGATGAAGTAGATACCCATTGCTTCATTTTCGTAGCAGATGACGTTTTGCTTTTTATGTTGTTCATGAAGCTTTTCATATTCATCGGTTACGAAAGCAAGATGAAATTCACATTCGCCGAGATTGTATGGTTCTGTACGATCACGAAGCCATGTGAGTTCCAGGGAAAAGTTGCTGACACCATCTCCAAGATAGACAAGCTTAAATGATCCGTCAGCAGCATCTTTTTCTCGAATTGGTTCAAGGTTTAACGTATCTTTGTAGAATTTTAGACTTTTATCAAGGTCCAGGACATTAAAATTAAAATGGTTAAATTGAATCATCGTGAAAATCCTCCATTCTTGTATTTTTATGTTTCACGTGAAACATTGGAAACGTGTGAAAACAATCATATGACTTTGTCAGTGCAAAAAGTCAATTATAATGTTTCACGTGAAACATCAGCTGAAAATGATTTTGAAAAGTATTTCAACTTTTAGAAAGTTGCTGTTTAACACGGTGCACAAACAGCAATGGGTTTTGCGCATGCCTTATTTTATAAAATATGTTTTTACGAGTTCTGCAATTTCTTCTGGCTTTTCAACATGTGGTAATTCCTTTGATTTTGGCAGAATAGCTGTTTCAATAGAGGAATTATATTCTTTGTATTCTCCCAGTCGTTCTTTTATATTATCTACGGCACCGCCGCCAATCAGATAAATACTGTTATCAATTTTCTTCAGTGCGTTGATCAAATTGCACTTTGTGTAATTACAGCGAATACTTGCAAAGGTAGACTTAGGGGAAGATCCTAAATGAGCAGCTTCATAACAAGCGTCTACATAACTGGATTTCACAGTATACGGATTGAAAAACTTTCTGTCCATCAGTTCTTCCAAGATCATTTTTTTACTGCTTGCAATATGGTATAAAAGGGTGCCCACAATCGGCAGTTCAATGATGCATTTATACATTTTGGCTGTTTTACCAGGAATGGAGCTGTAGTCCAAAAGACTGAGCGGGTTGATCGCCATAATCTGATCAAATAATTCTGGCTTTAAGGAACATGCCATAAGAGGAATCGATGCAGATTCCCCAGAGGTAATAACGCTGGTGCGGTGCCCGATTTCCGATTTGATAAAGTCTGAAATCAATTGGACATATAAGAAATTTGTATATGTCATATTTGCTTTTTCGGAACGACCGAAGCCTAACAGGTCAATCGTATAGATTGTATATTCATTTTTCAAAAACGGAATCAGCTGTTTCCATTCATGTCCAGATGAAATGAAATCGATATCATGGATCAACAGAAGCGGCTTGCCGTTTCCTTCTTTTGTATAATGAATGTTTCCAAGGCGCCATTTGAAACAGAGTGCCTCTGGCTCTGCAAGCAGGTTCTTCGAGACGGCAGAAACCTGGATTGCTTTATTGATTGCTGCGGTTGTAACAGCAGCACCAGCTGAAAGTATAAGGAGCGTGAGTAATTTGTTTTTTGCTTTCATAAAACCTCCTTCTTGCCTTAAAAAGACATGCATTCGCACTATAAGTATAGTATTATTTTGCCAAAGATGCAACGAAAACAAAAATTAAAAAGTAGATGTTTCACGTGAAACATCTACTTTGAGGTTCGTAATAAATTTCACGCAAAAATTACATTTTTAAAAATTCGCTGAAAATAGTACAGGTTACAAGGTTGATATAAGCGTTATTACAAGAATTATTATATACAGCAGAGACAGTAAGAAAAATGATTGGTCAAAAAATTGATTTAAAAAAACAGATTTTGCGACAAAGAATAGGAAAACGAAAAAAAGTGTGCTATACTAATGCTATTGCTGCAAACAAGTGATAAAAAAAGAAACCTGAGAAAGTGAAAATCGTATGAAACGTTTTTCTTTCTCTTTTTCGGGGATGTATAAGGATGGTTATATGGGAAGAATAATAGCAATTGCAAATCAGAAAGGCGGCGTGGGAAAAACTACGACGGCAATTAATTTATCTGCATGTTTGGCTGAGGCGGGGCAGAAAGTGCTGGCTGTGGATTTTGATCCACAGGGAAACGCAACAAGCGGACTTGGATTTGAAAAAGGTTATATGGATAAAACCGTATATGAATTGCTGGTAGGGGAATGCAGCCTGGAAGAATGTATCATTAAAGAGGTGCAGGAGAATCTGGATGTCCTTCCGTCGGATGTGAATCTGGCCGGAGCAGAGATTGAACTTTTGGATGTAGAAAAGAAAGAATCTTTATTGAAGATGGAACTGGAGAAAGTGGAAGCCAATTATGATTATATCATCATTGATTGTCCGCCATCTTTGAGTTTGTTGACAATTAATGCGTTAACTGCTGCAGATACCGTGTTAGTACCGATTCAGTGTGAATACTATGCGCTGGAAGGTTTAAGTCAGATTCTTCAAACCGTCGAATTGGTAAAGAAGAAACTGAATCCGAAGCTGGAATTGGAAGGTGTTGTGTTTACCATGTACGATGCACGAACCAATTTGTCACTTCAGGTAGTTGAAAATGTAAAAGCACATTTAAATAAGAATATTTACAAAACGATCATTCCAAGAAATGTCAGATTGGCAGAAGCACCGAGCCACGGAAAACCAATTAATATATATGATACCCGTTCAACTGGTGCAGAGAGTTATCGTATGCTGGCGGCAGAAGTAATTAGCAGAGGGGAAGAAGAGTAAAATGGCAGGAGCAAGAAGAGGATTAGGCAGAGGACTTGGCGCTTTGTTCGGAGAAGATACCGTAGAAGAGGTAATTGGAGCAGAAAAAGCGGAGAAAGCAATAAAGACAGAAAAAGCAGAGAGAGCAATAAAGACAGAGAAGGCAGCGAAGACAGAAAAAACAGAGAAAGCTGCGAAAACAGCGAAATCAGAAAAAATACGGAAAGCAGAGAATCGAGAAAACGCTGCCGGATCAGCGAATCGAGAAGAAGCTGCAGGGCCGGAGCATAAAAAAGAAAGTTTTCATGCTAAAGGAAACAGCAGCCTGAAACAAAACGAAAAGACAGAAAAAGATGATACGGCGGCGATGGATAGCGTGCAGATACTTGGAGACGCTGTAAATACGGCAGCTTTAGCGAAAAATGGACAGCAGGAAGAACCGGCACAGACAGAACTGGAACTGAAAGTATCGGAACTGGAACCAAACCGTGACCAGCCAAGAAAGGCGTTTGATGAAGTACAGTTGGAGGAACTGGCTGATTCCATTCGAAAGTATGGTGTTTTACAGCCGCTTCTGGTGCAGAAAAAGAAGGATAATTATGAAATTATTGCGGGGGAACGGAGATGGAGAGCTGCCAAATTAGCAGGTTTGAAGACCGTTCCGGTTGTGATTCGGGAGTATAGTCCGCAGCAGGCAATGGAAATTGCGCTGATTGAAAATGTGCAGAGAGAGGATTTAAACCCGATCGAGGAGGCGTTGGCTTATCAGCGTTTGATGCAGGAATTTTCTTTGAAGCAGGAAGAAATTGCAGAACGAGTTTCGAAAAATCGTACAACGATTACCAACAGTATGCGCTTGTTGAATCTGACTCCGGAAGTTCAAAAGATGCTTGTTGAGGGGCGCATCAGCAGTGGACATGCGAGAGCTCTTCTGGCTTTGAGCGATCCGCAGCAGCAGATCGAACTTGCGAAAAAAGTTGAATTGGAACGAATGAGTGTCCGGGAAATTGAAAAAGCTGTAAAATTACTGGGCAAGGAAAAGAAAGAAAAGAAAAAGAAAGAAGTGGATGAAGCGGTTGAACTTGTATTTCAGAATATGGAAAACCGTATGAAAACCGTAATGGGAACGAAAGTGAATATCAGCCGCAAGGATAAAACAAAAGGAAAGATCGAAATCGAATATTACTCTGAGGCTGAGTTGGAACGGATTGTCGAGTTGATCGAATCCATTCAGCCGATGTAGTTTTACCGGTTACACATTTTTTTGCAGCAGACTGGATTTATAAATGGAAAGTCTGAGAGAAATACGAAACAAGTAGAGGAATATTTACGATATGTTTGCGCAGTGCGCAGATGAGTAACCACAAAACGGAAAGACGGGATTTATTATATGGAAGGAAGTATTTTAAATAATCTGGGATTTGACCCGGTTTATCTTTTGATAGCATTGGCAGTTTTGACTCTGGTCTTACTGGTTGTAACCGTTATGTGTCTGATCAACATGAGGAAACTTTATCGCAGATATGATATTTTTATGCGTGGAAGAGATGCGGAGACCATGGAAAATCTGATCATTGAGCAGATGAATGATATCATTGACCTGAAATCACAGGATCGTTTTAATAAGGATTCCATTCGTACTGCTAATAAAAACAGTCGTGCTGCATTCCAGAAAATCGGAATTGTAAAATACAATGCGTTTAAAGGCATGGGTGGAAATTTGAGTTTTGCGTTGGCTCTTCTGGATTATACCAATACGGGATTTGTCCTGAATTCTGTTCACAGTCGGGAAGGCTGTTATTTGTATTTGAAAGATGTAGAGCGCGGGGAAACGGAGGTTTTGCTGGGAGCAGAAGAAAAAGAAGCTCTGGAACAGGCCTTGGGATACAGAGAAAAGAAACCGACGCAGGAATCTTGATGATATAATTGTATAGGAAAAGATAAAAAGTAATTTCAGGAAAAGTGTGAAAACGCAGACAGACAATCAGGAAAATCGAGATAACTGAAAAGATGAGCAAAAATAAGCGGAAACAGCAAGTAAAATACAAGTAGAAAACAAGCGGAAACAGCCAGTAAAAAGAGCAAGTAGAAAACAAGCAGAAACAGCGCAGTTCAAAATAGAAGGATAGAAGTCCAGATAATGGATCTCTATCCTTCTATTTTTGTAAAAATTTTTTTATTTGTTCGTTTTTCTGGATTTTTATAAATGACAGACGCGCAGTTTTGAAAGCCGACAGGAACAAGGAGAATATGATATCAAATAGATGAAAATAAAAGTACATTGTATACATACAAACTGTACGAAAAAAAAGACAGGAAGAAAAATAAAAATATATTGACAATTATTTAACGAGTGGTATAATACTAACAGAATTGATCGTTAAAAAAATATCGGAAAAGATCAAGAAACCCCACTCACACAAATCGTTGGAGGATAAGAATATGGCAAAGAAAGAGATGACAGCAGTTCCGGAAATCATCGACAATGTAGAAGCACTGGAAAAGAAAATGGCTGCTATGCGTGAAGCACAGAAGGTATTTGCAACTTATACGCAGGATCAGGTTGACAAAATTTTCCATGCAGCAGCAATCGCGGCAAATCAGATGCGAATTCCGTTAGCCAAGATGGCTGTGGAAGAGACCGGAATGGGCGTTGTAGAGGATAAAGTAATTAAGAACAACTATGCTGCAGAGCATATTCACAATGCTTACAAGAATATGAAAACCTGCGGTGTGATCGAAGAAGATAAGGCATATGGTATCAAGAAAATTGCAGAGCCGATCGGTCTGGTTGCAGCAGTAATCCCAACTACCAACCCAACCTCTACCGCAATCTTCAAGACGCTGATCTGCTTGAAGACCAGAAATGCCATTATCATTTCCCCGCATCCGCGTGCAAAGGCCTGCACCATTGCAGCCGCTAAGGTGGTTCTGGATGCAGCAGTAAAGGCTGGTGCTCCGGAGGGCATCATCGGCTGGATCGATGTTCCGTCTCTGGAACTTACCAATACCGTTATGAAGGATGCAGACATCATTCTGGCAACCGGTGGTCCTGGCATGGTAAAGGCAGCATATTCTTCCGGCAAACCGGCTCTTGGTGTAGGTGCTGGTAATACTCCGGCTATCATCGACGAGACTGCAGACATTAAACTGGCTGTTAACTCCATTATCCATTCCAAGACCTTTGATAATGGTATGATCTGCGCATCTGAGCAGTCTGTAACGGTACTTGCTCCGGTTTATGAAGCAGTAAAGAAAGAGTTCGCATACCGCGGCTGTTATTTCTTAAAGCCGGATGAGATTGAGAAAGTAAGAAAGACCATCCTGATCAATGGTTCCCTGAATGCAAAGATCGTTGGTCAGAGTGCATTTAAGATTGCGCAGATGGCAGGTGTTGAGGTCCCGGAGGATACCAAGATCCTGATCGGTGAGGTGGAGTCCGTGGACATCAGCGAGGAGTTCGCGCATGAGAAGCTGTCTCCGGTTCTTGCCATGTATAAGGCACAGACCTTCGATGAGGCAATCGCCAAAGCAGAGCGTCTGGTTGCAGATGGTGGTTACGGTCATACCTCTTCTCTTTACATCAATGTAAACGAGAAAGAGAAAATGGCAAAACATGCAGCTGCCATGAAGACTTGCCGTATCCTGATCAATACGCCGTCTTCTCACGGTGGTATCGGTGATCTGTATAACTTTAAGCTGCTTCCGTCTCTGACACTGGGCTGCGGCTCCTGGGGCGGCAACTCTGTATCTGAAAACGTAGGTGTCAAGCATCTGCTGAACATTAAGACGGTTGCTGAGAGGAGAGAGAACATGCTGTGGTTCCGTACACCGGAGAAGGTATATTTCAAGAAAGGCTGCATGCCGGTTGCTTTAAGTGAGCTGAAGGATGTCATGGGCAAGAAGAGAGCTTTCATCGTAACCGACTCCTTCCTGTATATGAACGGTTATACCAAACCGATTACCGATAAACTGGATGAGATGGGCATTGTTTACCAGTGCTTCTCCAACGTACAGCCGGATCCGACCCTGGCAAATGCAATCGAGGGCGCAAAGGCCATGACCGCATTCCAGCCGGATGTCATCATCGCACTGGGCGGTGGTTCTGCAATGGATGCCGGTAAGATCATGTGGGTAATGTACGAGCATCCGGAAGTAGATTTCCAGGGCATGGCAATGCGTTTCATCGATATCCGGAAACGTGTTTACACCTTCCCGAAGATGGGTGAGAAGGCTTACTTCGTAGCGATCCCGACTTCTTCCGGTACCGGTTCCGAGGTAACTCCGTTCGCGGTTATTACCGATCAGGAGACCGGCGTGAAGTATCCGTTAGCAGATTACCAGCTGCTGCCGAATATGGCGATCGTAGATACCGATAACATGATGAGCCAGCCGAAGGGCTTAACCAGTGCATCTGGTGTGGATGTTCTGACCCATGCACTGGAGGCATATGCTTCTGTTATGGCAACCGACTATACGGATGGTCTGGCCTTGAAGGCTATGAAGAATGTCTTTGAGTACCTGCCGACTGCATACAATGATGGCAGCAATGTAGAGGCAAGAAGCAAGATGGCGGACGCTTCCTGCATGGCTGGTATGGCATTTGCAAACGCATTCTTAGGTGTCTGCCACTCCATGGCACATAAGCTTGGCGCATTCCATCACCTGCCGCACGGCATTGCAAACGCACTGTTAATTTCCCTGGTTGTAGAGTTCAACTCTGCTGAGTGCCCGAGAAAGATGGGAACCTTCTCCCAGTACCAGTATCCGCACACCATGGCCCGCTACGCAGAGTGCGCACGCTTCGTAGGCATTCAGGCGAAGACCGACGAAGAAGCTGTGAAGAAACTCATCGAGAAGATTGAAGAGCTGAAGGCAGCTGTTGGTGTGAAGAAAACCATTGCAGAGTATGGTGTGGATGAGAAGTACTTCTTAGATACCCTGGATGCTATGGTTGAGCAGGCATTCGATGATCAGTGCACCGGTGCGAACCCGAGATACCCGCTGATGAGCGAGATCAAGGAGATGTACTTAAGAGCTTACTACGGAAAGTAAGATATAGAACAAAAAAATGTCCCGGAATGGAATCCCGGGGCATTTTTTGTTCTCCAAATAGAGGATGAAGTGGATTATGATATTTGATTGCTGTTGACAAAACGAATGGCATTCGCTTACAATAAAACTAATACCATTAGTTTTATTGAGCAGGAGCCAGTTCCTGGATATATGTGAAACAGAAAGGTGGATCTGAGTGGCACAAAAAGGATTGAATTCAGAAATCGTGATAAAAGCAGCAGCAGAGTTGATTGAGAAGGAGGGAAGGGAAACGTTTTCCATGCGATTGCTGGCTGATTTTTTGGGGATAAAAACAGCATCTCTTTATAATCATGTGGAAAGTATGGATGGACTGATTGCGGAGATATGTCGTTATGCGTTGCGTCTTCAAAAAGAAACGGAGATGCAGACAATAGAAGGGAAACATGGTGAAGATGCGGTACGGCTTTTGGCAGATGCGTATCGCAGCTTTGCTAAGAAGCATCGGGAACTGTACTGGCTGATCATGAATACAGCAGCAAGAGATAATCGGGTATTGGATGATGCAGCGACACTTTTTACGGATCCGCTGAAGAAAATGCTAGAAGATTTTCATTTAAGCGAAGAAAAAAGCATCCATTACCGAAGGCTATTTCGGGCAATCGTACATGGATTTGTTTCGCAGGAGGATACAGGTTTCTTTTCTCATTATCCGATGGATGTGGATAAGAGTTTTCATTTTGCTGTTCAGTGTTACATTAACAGCCTGAGACAGGAAGAAAAGAGGGAGTTTGAGCATGACAAAAACAAAAAAGGATGAGGAATTATTTGCGCGTATGCCGGTGACGCAGGCGATTCTGAGCCTGGCAGTGCCGACGGTAGTCAGTCAGATCATAACGATCATTTACAACATGGCAGATACATTTTTTATCGGGCAGCTTGGAGATCCAAAACAGGTAGCTGCTGCAACTCTTGCCATGCCGCTTTTTATGTTTATGACGGCACTTTCCAATCTGTTTGGAGTCGGTGGTTCCAGTCTGATCTCGCGATTTTTAGGCGCAGATGAACGGGAAAAAGCATCGCGCTGCAGTGCTTTTTGCATCTGGACAGCAGCGATCAGTGCGGGTCTTTATGGTATTCTGATCCTTTTCTCACGGCCGGTACTGATGCCAATTCTTGGCGCAAATGAAGAGACGTTTGACATGGCATCATCGTATCTGCTCTGGACCATTGGACTTGGTGCGATTCCAACCGTTATGAATCCGGCACTGGCCCATCTGATCCGTGCCGAAGGTTATTCCAGACAGGCAAGTTTTGGCGTAGCTTTTGGTGGTATTTTAAACATGGTCCTGGATCCGTTATTTATTTATGGGCTTCATCTTCAGATTAAAGGAGCTGCAATTGCAACCCTGCTTTCCAATAGCATGGCTCTGCTTTATTTTCTGCGGTTTATCTGGAAAATCCGTTCGACGAGTACCTTGACGTTTTCACCAGCTAAGTATACACTGGGGGAACATATTCCGGCTGAGGTCCTGAGTGTTGGTTTGCCAAGCTTTCTGATTTCCATGATGGGAACCGTTTCCAATACCGTTTTAAATCATATCATTGCCGGATATTCGAATGTGGCAGTAGCGGGAATGGGCATTGCGAAGAAAGTGAATATGCTGGCATTTGCCGTGGCGCAGGGAATTACGCAGGGAACCTTGCCGTTAATTGGATATAATTTTACTTCCGGGAACCGGAAACGGATGCTTCAGGCAATTCAGAGATTATTTGTTTTAAGCCTGGGCGTGTCACTGGTGATTGCGGCAGGACTTTATACCAATGCAGCTTTAGTGACCCGGATGTTTATCAATGACCGGGAAACGGTAGAGTATGGTTGTAATTTTCTGCATATCATCTGCTCTGCCTGTTCCATGACGACAATGACATTTTTTGTCTTGACTGTTTTTCAGGCAACTGGTAAGAAAAAACAGCCGATTATCCTTTCCATGCTGAGAAAAGGAACGGCAGACGTACCGTTTATGATCTTATTCAATGCTTTATTTGGCATTCAGGGTGTGGCATGGGCTACTCCGGTCGCAGAGACAATATCGTTGGTGACTGCGGCGCTTATGGTGATCCCGTATCTGAAAAAACTGGCAAATGACATGTAAAAAAGGTGGTGTGGGTTGCTTTTTCCGGTTGGGAATGCTACTATGGATACATATCGAAATTAGGACAATCGGTGCCGGAGTCTGCATGTACAGACAATGGGTAAAAGGGAAGCAGGTGGAAGACCTGCGCGATCTCGTCACTGTAAGTAGGGAGCACTGGATGACAAGGATACCAAATGGTATGCTGCCCACTGGTTTTTGGAGACTGGGAAGGGATTTTTCAGTGCGTGGATGGACAAGCCAGGAAACCTGCCGGTTGTTGGTACAGGAGAATTCCAGATCACGAGGACTTGGTCGTACCGTTATTCTGCAGATCCTTATTCCGGATCACAAAAAGCAGAGTTTTTTGTTACTATTCGCAGGCAGGGACGGTTCTGCCATGAATGCGTGAGACTTCTCCAGGTATTCCAAAATCGATAGTGTCAGCAATGGTGGTTTATGATACCACGTTATTTCAGAGAAGGAGAAGAACATGAAAAAAAGAACACTGACAGCATTATTTGCAGTCACTGCGCTTTCTGCTGCGATGATGGCAGGCTGTGCAGGAAAGGCAGAGAAAACCGAGGCAACCACAGCAGCAGAAACTTCCAGCGAGGCAGCAACCGAGGCTGAGACCACAGCGGAAGAAACCACTGCAGAGGCTGAGGCAGAAGACGAAGAAAATTACGACACCGGAGATGCATCTATGGATAACACAAGAAATCAGGACGAAATCGGCGAGAAGGAGTTAATGGTTGTCAGCTTTGGAACCAGTTTTAACGACAGCCGCCGTCTGACCATTGGCGCAATTGAGAACGCAATGGAAGAAGCATTCCCGGATTATTCCGTAAGAAGAGGCTTTACCAGCCAGATCATCATTGACCATGTAAAGTCCAGAGATAACGTAGCAATCGATAATGTAGGCGAAGCACTGAAGCGTGCCATTGACAATAACGTAAAGACCCTGGTTGTCCAGCCGACCCATCTGATGAATGGTCTGGAGTACCATGATCTGGTCGATGAGATCGCACAGAATTCTGATGCATTTGAGCAGGTAGCAGTGGGCGAGCCGCTTCTGACCAGCGACGATGATTTTAAGGCAGTCATCAAGGCAATCACAGACGCAACCGCAGAGTACGATGACGGCGAGACCGCAATCTGCTTTATGGGTCACGGCACTGAGGCTGACTCCAATGCGGTTTACGCAAAGATGCAGCAGATGCTGGCAGATGAAGGCTTTGAGCACTACTATGTAGGTACCGTTGAGGCTGAGCCGAGTCTGGAGGATGTGATTGCAAAGGTAAAAGAGGGCGAGTACAAGAAGGTTGTTCTTGAGCCGCTTATGATTGTAGCCGGTGACCATGCAAACAACGATATGGCAGGCGACGAGGATGGTTCCTGGAAGACGGAGTTTGAGAAAGAGGGTTATGAGGTAACCTGTATTCTGCGTGGCTTAGGTGAGTTAGAGCCGATCCAGAAGCTGTTTACCGAGCATGCTCAGGCTGCAATCGATACCTTAAAATAAAATTGTGTTGCAGCAGCATTTGGAAATCGCCAAAATGTTGCTGGTAAGAGGCATTGGATGTAAAATTCGAGCAGAAGATAGAGAAAACGGGTGGCAGGATGGAGTTCCAGCCGCCCGTTTTTATTAGACTACATAGCGAGAAGGCGCCAGCGGTGCCTCCACTAATTGGTTTATAGAGAATAAGGAGCATTGTTATGAAGAAGAAAATCTATGGCGTTATGGCGGTCGTTTGCCTGAGTGGTATGCTGGCAGCAGGCTGCGGCGGAAAAAATCAGGCAGAGACTTTGCCTGCACAGGGCGGCGCGCCGGTTGTCACAGGAGAAACAGCGGATGGTGCACAGGAGAAAACGGTAGATCAGAACGAAAATCAGAGCGAAGGTCAGAACGAATCCTCCGCGGACAGCGCAGTCGCAGCAGCGGATGAGACGGTCGCGGAGAAACAGGTAGGGACAGAGGGCATGGTCCCGGTTCCGGCTTCGGAATTAAAGGATGGCGTGTATCCGGTAGACGTGGATTCCAGTTCTTCCATGTTTCAGATCGAGGAATGTGAGCTTACCGTAAAGGATGGCGCGATGACAGCGGATATGAAGATGGGCGGTACCGGCTACTTAAAGCTTTATATGGGAACCGGCGCTGAGGCAGTCAATGTCTCTGAGGAGGACATGATCCCGTATGAAGAGGCGTCGGATGGAAGCCATCATTTTACGGTGCCGGTAGAGGCGCTTGACAAAGAAATTGACTGCAGTGCATTCAGCAAGAAAAAAGAAAAGTGGTATGACCGGGTACTGGTATTTCGTGCAGATTCCCTTCCAGACGATGCCTATCTGGAAAGTAAGCAGGTGACTGCAGAGAGTCTGGGACTTGCAGACGGCAGTTACACCGTGAAGGTGTCCATGGAGGGCGGTTCCGGAAAGGTAACGGTGGAGTCTCCGGCAAAGCTAGAAATTAAGGATGGAGAGGCAGTTGCAACGGTACGTTGGAGCAGTCCGAACTATGATTACATGAAGATTGGGGAAGAAAAATTCCTGCCGGTAAACCAGGGCGGAAATTCTGCATTTGAGATTCCGGTTGCCGTGTTTGACCGGAAGATTTCCGTGGCAGCAGATACCACGGCGATGAGCACGCCGCATGAGATTGACTATACTCTGCTGTTTGATTCTGCTTCCATTGCTGAGGTGAAATAAAGGGATGGTCGTAAGGCGTATGATGAAAAACAGGAAAGCATTAAAACGGATGCGGAAGCTTCTGGCGGTTGGAGTGCTGATTGCTTGTCTGGCAGGAATGCCGGGATGCGCCGGAACACCGGCAACGGGTTCATCATCAGGCGCTGATTCTGTGCCAGCTGGATCATCGGGCACAGGTGCAGCAGTTTCTGGTGGGACGAACACGGACACAGAAGTTTCCGGTGCAACATCAGATACAAACGCAGCTTTGACAGCACCGGTCTGGAGTGAAATGCAGCCGGAAAGCAGCATGGAGCTTTTGTATGCCACGCAGTTTAGCGTGGATTCTTACGAGGGCGGTTATGAGTTGATTCAGATTCAGGATGACGGGAAGTATCTGGTCGTACCGGAAACCATGCCGGTGCCGGAAGGCGTCCCGGATTCCATTACTGTTTTGCAGAAACCGTTAGACCATGTGTATCTGGCGGCAACCTCCGCGATGGATCTGATCGCGGCGATCGGACGCACGGACCGGATCACGTTGTCCGGCACCAAAGAATCCGGGTGGTATGTGGAAGCGGCAAAAGAGGCAATGAAAGCCGGAACCCTCACCTATGCAGGAAAATACAGTGCCCCGGATTACGAAAAGATTCTGGCAGATGGCTGCGACCTGGCGGTGGAATCGACCATGATCTACCATACGCCGGATGTAAAAGAGCAGCTTACACAGCTGAAGATCCCGGTACTGGTAGAGCGTTCCAGCTATGAGGAGCACCCACTTGGAAGAATGGAATGGATCCGGCTGTACGGCGTACTGTTTGACGAGGAAGAAAAGGCAGAGCAGCTTTTCCGGGAAAATATGGAAGCCTTAGACGGCGTGCTGTCTGAACAGCCGACCGGAAAAACTGCAGCATTTTTCTACATCACATCAAATGGTGCGGTGAATGTAAGAAAACCGGGAGATTATGTGGCAAAGATGATCGAGCTTGCGGGCGGAAGTTATGTGCCGCAGACCGCATCGGAAGAGGAAAATGCGCTTTCCACGATGAACATGCAGATGGAAACCTTTTATGCGGAAGCAAAGAATGCGGATATTCTGATCTACAACAGTACCATAGACGGGGAACTGGAGACGCTCGATCAGCTTCTGGCGAAGAGCCCGCTTCTGGCAGATTTTAAGGCCGTCAAAGAAGGCAATGTCTGGTGTACCGGAAAAAATATGTTCCAGGAGACGATGGGACTTGGCAATATGATCCTGGATCTGCACACTGTGTTGGCAGAGGAAAATCCTGCGGATGGAGAACTACATTATCTGCACCGGCTGCAGTAAATGCAGGCTTTGCAGTGCAGCCGTAGGCGGGAAAACGCGGGTGATTACGAAAATAGTCCTGGAAAAAGCTGCGCAAAGGCAAGTGCAGGAATGCGTTTGTCTTGCAGTTTGGAAAGAATGAGAGGAAAAACGTTATGAAGAATCGGATCATGCGCTGTCAACTTGGATTTTTGCTGCTGGGATTTTTGCTGGCGGTTCTTGCGGCGGCAAGCTTTCGCGTGGGAAGTGTTTCTCTTTCTCTCCAGGACATACAGGCGATTTTGTCCGGAACAGACCGAGAGAGTACAGCATTCCACATCCTGTGGGATATCCGTCTGCCAAGACTTCTTGCAGCGGCGCTGCTTGGCGGGGCGCTTTCCGTGTCCGGATTTCTGCTCCAGACCTTTTTTTCAAACCCAATCGCCGGACCGTTTGTCCTTGGAATCTCTTCCGGGGCAAAGCTGGTGGTGGCACTGGTCATGATTCTGTTTCTTGGAAAAGGACTTTTTATGGGCTCAGCAATCATGATCGTGGCAGCTTTTGCCGGTTCCATGCTTTCCATGGGCTTTGTGCTGGTAATCGCAAAACGGATCCGGCAGATGTCGGTGTTAGTCGTATGCGGTGTCATGATCAGCTATATCTGTTCGGCAATTACGGATTTTGTGGTGACCTTTGCGGACGACGCGAATATCGTGAACCTGCACAACTGGTCTATGGGCAGCTTTTCTGGAACGACCTGGGATCAGGTAAGGGTGATCACGGCTGTGGTGCTTCCGGTCTTTGTGCTTGCTTTTTGTATGGCGAAGCCCATCAGTGCCTATCAGCTCGGCGAAGAATATGCCAGAAGCCTTGGCGTAAATGTGAAGCGTTTCCGTGCGGAACTGATTTTATTATCCAGTGTGTTGTCCGCCTGCGTGACAGCCTTTGCCGGTCCGGTATCCTTTGTGGGAATCGCAGTGCCGCAGCTCGTGAAGCGGTTGTTTGGGACGGCAAAGCCGATCGTTGTGATCCCCGGCTGCTTTCTGGGCGGTGCGGTGTTCTGTTTGTTCAGTGACCTGATTGCGCGGACGCTGTTTGCACCGACGGAGCTTTCCATCAGCTCGGTAACAGCCGTATTCGGGGCACCGGTGGTGATCTGGATTATGATTCGCAGAAAGGGAGTGCAGAAGTGATGGAACAGGAAGAAGCATATCTGAGGACGGATGATCTTGCGGCGGGGTATGATGGAAAAGTCTGGATCCGCGAGATCAATATTCATGTCGCACGTGGAGAGATCGTGACGCTGATCGGTCCAAACGGTGCAGGAAAATCCACGATCTTAAAAAGTATCGCGGGACAGCTAAAGCCGGTAGATGGTGCGGTTTTCCTGGAAAAGACAGTCATGAAAGACTGGTCGGAGCAGGAGATCGCAAAGCGGATGGCCGTCATGATGACAGAGCGGACGCGGCCAGAGCTTATGACCTGTTTTGATGTGGCGTCCATGGGCCGGTATCCGCATACAGGGCGATTTGGAACCTTGTCGGATGCAGACCGGCAGATCGTCTGGGAAGCACTGGACATGGTGCGTGCCAGGGATCTGGCAGACCGGGATTTTTCCCGGATTAGTGATGGACAGCGGCAGCGAATCCTGCTGGCGCGCGCCATTTGCCAGCAGCCGCAGGTGATCCTGTTGGATGAACCCACTGCATTTTTGGATATCCGTCACAAGATGGAGCTGCTCACCATTTTAAAAACACTGGTGCGGGAGCGAAAGGTGGCAGTGCTGATGTCCATGCATGAGCTGGATCTGGCGCAGAAGGTATCGGACTATGTTGTCTGTGTCGGCGAAAACCAGATCTGGAAATGCGGAACGCCGGAAGAAATCTTTACAGAAACCTGCATGGAAAAATTGTTTGGGGTCCCGCAGGAAAGCTACTGCGCTGAGTATGGTTCGGTGGAGCTGCCTCCGGTGAAGGGCAAGCCGGAAGTATTTGTGATCGGTGGAAACGGGAGCGGGATTCCGGTTTACCGGAGGCTGCAAAGACAGGGAATTCCATTTGCAGCAGGAATTCTGCATGAAAATGACCTGGATTATCCGGTGGCGAAGGCTCTGGCGGTTCAGGTGATTTCGGAGCGGCCGTATGAAGCAATTCAGCAGGAAATTTATGAGGAGGCGCTTGGGGTACTGAAGGACTGCAGGAGCGCGATCTGCTGTGCCAAGGTGTTCGGAACGATCAACCGGAAAAACGAAGAGTTGGCCCGGTTTGCGCAGGAGACGGGAAAAATGTGAGCCCGTTCAAAACGATTCGAAAAATTCCTGCCTTTGTGCAGCAACAGAGAATCTTCTTTTTGTGAAAAAAAGGGTAGACAGAAACACTTTAGTATGCTACCATGATAACGTGTTCGCGGTACGTGTACAATATCCGCTTCGAAAAATGGAGTGAACCGCAGCGGAAAATCCCTGTTACTGTCTGGCAGCAGGCAGCAGCAAAACCCGCAAAATGAGGAGGAAATATTATGAGAAAGAGAATGTTAAGCGCAGCAATGGCAGGTATGATGGCGGTATCCATGACTGCATGCGGAGGCAGCAAACCGGCAGAGACCACCGCAGCAGCAACTGAGGCAGCAACTTCCGCTGAGGAGACCAAGGCAGAAGAAACCACCGCAGAGGCAGCAGACGAGGCTGGTGAGAAAGGCGGTACCTTTACCGTTGGCTTCGATCAGGATTTCCCGCCGATGGGTTTTGTCGGAGATGACGGTCAGTATACTGGATTTGATCTGGAACTGGCACAGGAAGTGGCAGACAGACTGGGCCTTGAGTTTGTTCCGCAGCCGATCGCATGGGACGCAAAGGATATGGAGTTAAGCTCCGGCACCATCGACTGCATCTGGAACGGTTTTACCATGAATGGACGTGAAGATGATTACACCTGGAGTACCCCATATATGGACAACAGCCAGGTATTCGTTGTAGCAGCAGATTCCGGCATCAGCACTCTGGCTGATCTGGCAGGCAAGGTCGTTGAGGTTCAGACCGATTCTTCCGCTGAGGCTGCATTAAAGGACAACGCAGAGTTAAGCGCTACCTTTGGTACTCTTCAGACAACCCCGGATTACAACGCTGCATTCATGGATCTGGAGATGGGCGCTGTCGATGCCATCGCTATGGATGTCATCGTAGCTGGTTACCAGATTGAGCAGAGAGGCGAGTCTGACAAGTACACCATCCTGGATGAGACCCTTTCTTCCGAGGAGTACGGTATCGGCTTTAAGAAGGGCAACGAAGAGTTAAGAGATAAAGTTCAGGGCGCACTGGACGAGATGGCAGCAGACGGCACCATGGCAGAGATTTCTGAGAAATGGTTTGGTCGTGACGTAACCACCATCGGAAAATAAAAAAGAATGATATGTGACGGCAGAAGAACGAAGCCGTCCCGAATGAATCAGAAAACGAAGGAGTAGAAGTTATGCAGGTTAACACAATGGTATCACAGTTAGCAGGAGGAATGCTGGTCAGCACGGAAATTTTCGTCGTGACGCTGCTTTTTTCCCTGCCCCTTGGTCTTCTGATCGCATTCGGAAGAATGTCGAAGAATAAGATCCTTCAGGGAATCGTAAAGACCTACATCTCTATCATGCGCGGCACCCCGCTGATGCTGCAGCTGATGGTCGTTTATTTTGGACCTTATTATCTGTTCGGCATTAAGATCAAGAGTAACAATTACCGTTTAATTGCAGCGATGATCGGATTTGTCATCAACTATGCAGCATATTTCGCGGAGATCTACCGCAGCGGCATCCAGTCTATGCCGGCAGGCCAGTACGAGGCTGCAAAGCTTTTAGGCTACAGCCGCAGCCAGACTTTTTTCCGTATCATCCTGCCGCAGGTGATCAAACGGATCTTACCGTCCGTGACCAACGAGGTCATTACCCTGGTCAAGGATACATCTCTGGCATTTACCATCAGCGTTCTGGAGATGTTTGCTATTGCGAAAGCACTGGCATCTTCCCAGACCAGCATGATCCCGTTTGTGGCAGCCGGTGTATTCTATTATGTCTTTAACCTGATCGTGGCAGTAGCCATGGAATGGATTGAGAAGAAACTTTCCTACTATCAATAAATTCGGAGGATATCATGAACTTACTGGAAATGAATCATGTAAAAAAATCATTTGGAGACCTTGGGGTCATTCAGGATATTTCTCTGCATGTAGGAGAGGGCGAGATCGTATCCATCATCGGGCCGTCTGGTTCGGGTAAATCCACGCTGCTGCGCTGTGCGACCATGTTAGAGACCATGGACAGTGGTGAGCTGATCTACTTAGGGGAAAAGGCAGCCTGGAACGATGCAGCAGGAAACGCAGTTTATGCATCGAAACAGGAATTGAAGAAGATCCAGCAGAATTACGGCCTGGTATTCCAGAACTTTAACCTGTTTCCGCACTATTCGGTGCTCCGCAATGTGATGGATGCACCAGTGGCAGTTCAGAAGCGGGATAAAGAAGAGGTACGAAAGGAAGCCATGGAACTTCTGGAGAAAATGGGACTGGCCGACAAGGCGGACGCGTATCCGTGCCAGTTATCCGGCGGACAGTGCCAGCGTGTGGCGATTGCCCGTGCCCTGGCATTAAACCCGAAGATCCTGTTCTTCGACGAGCCGACCTCCGCACTGGATCCGGAGCTGACTGGAGAGGTGTTAAAGGTTATTAAGTCGCTGGCAGACCTGCACATTGCCATGGTGATCGTAACCCATGAGATGGCCTTCGCGAGAGATATCTCCGACCGCGTGATCTTTGTGGCAGACGGAGTTATCGTCGAGGAGGGAACTCCGGCGCAGGTATTTGCATCGGAGAATGAGCGTACCAAGAACTTTTTGGGGCGCTATGGGGCGATGCTTAAGTAACAATATCGCACAGTAAATCTCTGCAGATACGGAAACACAAGCCAGCCGGTACAGGAACGCATTTGGGTGAAAATCCTTTTGCTCGCCCACTCACGGATTTTCAAGCAAATGCTTATCCTGTACCGGCTGGCTTGCGTTTCCTGTGTACTGGCTTTACTACAAAAAACCTGCAGCCATTACTGAAATGGCAGATAGTTAGCCTATCTTTGCCATTTCAGTAGTGGCTGCAGGTTTTTCGTATGTAGCGGAGCCAATACAGTAGAAAGCCCCCGCCCCGCCATGCGTGAATGCGTTTACGCATGGCGGGGCGGGGGCTTTCGGACCTATTGATATTTACGGTGTGATGTTGGTATAATAATTAGTAGTGATAAAATTTGTCAGGAGATAATGAGTATGCTGTATACATATCCGCATTACTATAAGAAATTCCAGTGCATTGCGTCGGCGTGTGAGGATACCTGCTGTGCAGGCTGGGCGATTACGATCGATCCGAAATCGTTGAAGAAATACCGTCAGGCTGAGGGTGAGATGAAGACACGCTTGCAGGAGTCGGTGGACTGGAAACAGAAGTGTTTTAAACAGCGCGATCACCGCTGTGCATTTTTGAATCAGGAGAATCTGTGTGATCTTTATATCGGTATGGGATCGGACAGCCTTTGCTGGACCTGCCGGACTTATCCACGTCATATCGAGGTGTTTGATGGTGTGCGTGAGGTGTCGCTGTGTCTGTCGTGCATTGAGGCAGCGCGGATCATTCTGGGAACGAAGGAACCGGTGCGTTTTCTTTCCAGCGAGAATGACAAAGAGGAAAGCTGTGAGGATGAGGATTTTGACTTTTTCCTGTATACCAAGCTCGGTGAAGTGCGTGATGTGATCTTTGAGATTCTGGAAAACCGGAATTTATCCAGTGAGCTGCGCATGGCGATGTGCCTGGCACTGGCTCATGATCTGCAGCGCAGAGTGCGGGATGAGAAGCTTTATGAGGTGGACGGACTGCTGGAGCGGTACCGCGTGGGAAGCATGTGCCGTGCAGTGCAGGCGGAAGAGCATGCGCAGGAAGTGAAGAACACAGAGAAAGCTGGGAACGCTGAAAAAGATGCAGCAGACATTGACCAGACGGTACCAGGCAGTGCCGGAGGTGTTGTGGAGCGTTTCTGCCGCCGCCTGGCATCGGCCGGACTTGGGCAGTACAGCCGCTTTGAAACTGCAAGTGAACTTTTCGCGGTGTTTGAGAAGATGGAGCCGCTGGATGCTGCATGGCCAGCACGCAGGGATGGTATGGATGAGATCCTTTACGGAGCCGGACGGGAAACGTACGAGGCGAACCGCCGGGCGTTTCTGACGGCAAATGGTACACGCATGGAGCTTCTCAGGGAGCAGATCATGGTATACTTTGTGTTCGGCTACTTCTGCGGGGCTGTTTACAACGACAATCCATATGGAAAAATGAAGCTGGCTGTGGCGGCAACGATCCTGGTGGAGGAAATGCTCATGGCAGAGTGGCTGCAGGAGAAAACACAGGGACATGCATTGCCAGAGGCGCAGATCGTGGATCTGGTGCATTGCTTCTCAAGAGAGGTAGAACATTCTGATGAAAACCGCGGGTTGCTGGAGGATGAGCTGGTGAAGCGGGAAGAGTTCTGCCTGCGGGCGTTGCTGGCGGCTTCTGTGGAGTGGAAACGGGCCTAGCTGGAAACTGACATTCTGACAGAAAAACCGATTGAATGACTGATGCGGACAGGCAAGGCGAAATGGAAAATGATTGCGGGATATTCTCAAAACACACCCGGAAACAGATGATTTTGTGGAAAAGCAGTTCTGTATTTGGGAAAACTGTGGAAAAACCTGAAAATTCCCGTAAAATCCAGTGAAATAGCGCTTGCAAAATACGGAAATTCCTGTAAAATAGAGATGATGCAAAAGACGAGGGACATGATTATGCCCCTCTTTTTTATGAAAGGTGTTAGAAAAGAATGATTAGTGCAAATGGTGTTACCCTGCGTGTGGGCAAGAAAGCATTATTTGAAGATGTAAATATCAAATTTACCGAAGGAAACTGCTACGGACTGATCGGTGCGAACGGTGCCGGAAAGTCTACTTTCTTAAAAATCTTATCCGGACAGTTAGAGCCGACCAACGGTGACGTTGTCATCACCCAGGGTCAGCGTCTTTCTTTCCTGCAGCAGGACCACTTTAAATACGACGAGTACACCGTACTGGATACCGTTATCATGGGAAACAAGCGCCTGTACGATGTCATGAAAGAGAAAGATGCCATCTACATGAAGCCGGATTTCTCCGATGAGGACGGAATCAAGGCAGCAGAGTTAGAGGGTGAGTTCGCAGAGATGAACGGCTGGGAGGCTGAGTCTGATGCAGCGAACCTGTTAAATGGTCTGGGCGTTGATACCGAGTATCATTACAGCCTGATGAAAGACTTAACCGGTGCGTTAAAGGTCAAGGTTCTGCTGGCACAGGCACTGTTCGGAAACCCGGACATCCTGCTTCTCGACGAGCCGACCAACCATCTGGATCTGGATGCGATCGCATGGCTGGAGGAGTTCTTAATTAACTTCGAGAACACCGTCATCGTGGTATCCCATGACCGTTACTTCTTAAATAAGGTCTGCACCAACATCGCAGATATCGACTACGGCAAGATCCAGCTTTATGCTGGTAACTACGACTTCTGGTACGAGTCCAGCCAGTTGATGGTAAAACAGATGAAGGAAGCAAACCGTAAGAAAGAGGAGAAGATCAAAGAGCTGCAGGAGTTCATCCAGCGATTCTCCGCAAACGCTTCCAAGTCCAAGCAGGCTACATCCAGAAAGCGTGCCTTAGAGAAGATCGAGTTAGACGACATCCGTCCGTCCAGCCGTAAATATCCGTACATCGACTTCCGCCCGTTCCGTGAGATCGGAAATGAGGTCCTGACTGTTGAGAACTTATCCAAGACCATCGACGGCGAGAAAATCTTAGATGGCATCAGCTTCACCCTGACCCGCGACAACAAGGTTGCACTGGTTGGACCGAATGAGCGTGCAAAGACTGTTCTGTTCCAGATCCTGGCAGGCGAGATGGAGCCGGACGAGGGCTCCTACAAGTGGGGTCTTACCACAACCCAGTCTTATTTCCCGAAGGACAATACTGCAGAGTTCGACAGCGACGATACTATCGTAGACTGGCTGACCCAGTACTCTCCGGAGAAGGATGTAACCTATGTACGTGGTTTCCTTGGCCGTATGTTGTTTGCCGGCGAGGATGGCGTGAAGAAGGTTCGCGTTCTGTCCGGTGGTGAGAAAGTCCGCTGCATGCTTTCCAAGCTGATGATCTCTGGAGCAAACGTGCTGATGTTAGACGAGCCGACTGACCATCTGGATATGGAGTCGATCACTGCACTGAACAACGGACTGATCAAGTTCCCGGGCGTGCTGATTTTCTCCTCCCGTGACCACCAGATCGTGCAGACCACCGCAAACCGTATTATGGAGATCGTAAACGGTAAGCTGATCGATAAAATCACCACCTACGACGAGTACCTTGAGAGCGACGAGATGGCAAGAAAGCGTTTTGTATTTGCTGTGGATGAGAAGGAAGACGAGGATTAATTTCCTGGCATTTGCCGCGGCTTTTTGCGTGAACGGCAAAGACAAGCCTGAAAAACAAACCTGAAAATAGAGAGGGCAGTCCCATGACCGAACCCCGCGGGGATCGACGGGGCTGTCCTTTTTGCACATGTGGAGTGAATTATGAGCTTAATTACAATTGAACATTTGACAAAATCTTATACCGAGCGCCTGCTGTTTGATGATACCGCATTCAGCATCAACGAAGGCGAGAAGGTTGGCCTGATCGGCATCAACGGAACCGGAAAATCCACGCTGTTAAAGATCGTGGCAGGTCTGGAGGAGCCGGATGACGGCTCTGTGGTGCGTCGGCGCAACTTATATATCCGCTACCTTCCTCAGATCCCGGTCTTCACCTCAGGGGATACGGTTCTGGATGCAATCGTGCGGGACAATGCGTCAGAGCCACATTTTTCCTCCCGCGAGGAAATCGAGGCCAGCGCGAAGAATATTCTGACGCGGCTTGGCATCTATGACTTTGACGAGAAGGTGGAGCATTTGTCCGGTGGTCAGAGAAAGCGTGTGGCGCTGACCAGTGTGCTGCTCTCCACAGCCGATCTTCTGATCCTGGACGAGCCGACCAACCACTTAGACAGTGAGATGGCAGACTGGCTTGAGGACTACTTAAAGAAATTCCGCGGTGCGCTTCTTATGATCACGCATGACCGGTATTTCCTGGACAGCGTAACGAACCGGATCGTAGAGCTGGATAAAGGAAAGCTTTACAGCTATCAGACGAATTATGAGGGATTTGTAAAGCTGAAAGCAGAGCGCATCGACATTGCCGTGGCATCGGAGCGCAAGCGTCAGTCCATCTTAAAAACTGAGCTTGCCTGGATGCAGCGAGGTGCCCGTGCACGTTCCACCAAACAGAAGGCCCACATTCAGCGCTATGAAGCCCTTCGTGACATGGATGCGCCGGAGTTTGACAAAGAGGTGGAGATGGAATCTATTTCCAGCCGTCTGGGACGCACAACGGTCGAAGTGAAGGACCTGTGCAAGTCCTACGGCAATAAGGTGCTGTTAAAAGATTTCACCTACATTTTCTTAAAGAATGACCGTGTGGGAATCATCGGACCGAACGGAAGCGGAAAGTCCACGCTCATGAAGATGATCGCCGGATGGGTGCAGCCGGATTCCGGAAGCATTGAGATCGGCCAGACCGTAAAGATCGGTTACTTCTCCCAGGAAAATGAGGCCATGGATGAAAGCTTAAAGGTCATTGACTATATCCGCAACGTGGCAGAGTACGTGCAGACAAAGGACGGAAGCATCAGCGCATCCCAGATGCTGGAGCGCTTTCTTTTTCCGGGAAGCGTGCAGTATACCACGATCAGCCGCCTTTCCGGCGGTGAAAAGCGCAGACTGTATCTCTTACGGATCCTGATGGACGCGCCAAATGTCCTGCTCCTGGATGAGCCGACCAACGACCTCGACATCCGCACGCTGACCATTCTGGAGGATTATCTGGACAGCTTCCAGGGGATTGTGATCACGGTATCGCATGACCGGTATTTCCTGGACCGCATGGTGCGCCGGATCTTCGCGTTTGAGGGCGATGGAAAGGTCGTGCAGTATGAGGGCGGCTTCACGGATTACCAGGCGGCTTATCTGCTAAAACACCCGGAGTTGCTGTGCGGAAGTGCTGGACGCGGGAAGAATGGTGCAGCAGGAGATCGTTATGGCCGTGGCGCAGCGGGAAGTGTTGGAGCAGCTGGTGGAAATGGTGCAGCAGGAAGTCTGGACCAGAATGCAGCGGATGCGGATGACCTCAATGCAGTTGGTGCAGGCAAAAAATCCTCGCAGGATGGCCGCGCACACCAGAAAAAGCTGAAATTCTCCTACAAGGAGCAGCGCGAGTGGGATACGATCGAGGATGAGATCGCCGGGCTGGAAGCAGAAATCGAGGCATTGGACGGCCAGATCGCGGAATCCGCGACTAATTATGGCAAGCTGAACCAGCTGATGACTGAGAAGGCAGAAAAGGAAGCATTGCTGGAAGAGAAAATGGACCGCTGGATGTATTTACAGGAATTAGCGGAGAAGATTGCCGCGCAGTCCTAATTATTTCAAGTCCGTGAACCTATGTATTTGCGGAATCATGTTATGGCTTCTTTACGAAAATATAAATACAAGGCATATCAGCTATGATTTTTTGCGATAAAAGTTTCGAAATCAAAGGATTGACTTTAGCATATTAACTTGCTATAATTTCTACGATACGTTGAGAGCAATGGGGCTCCGCCGATATTGGCGGTGCCTCATTGTCTTTTTTAAGAAAAAGATAATAGCTCAAGGAGGAGAATAGTTATGTCTTATGTAGATGAGGTCTATGAGAGAGTAGTAGCACAGAACCCGGGCGAGCCGGAGTTCCATCAGGCAGTGAAAGAGGTTCTGGATTCCTTAAAACTGGTGATTGACGCAAACGAGGAGAAATACCGCAAAGCTGGTATCCTGGAGCGTTTTGTAGAGCCGGAGAGAATCGTCTCCTTCAAGGTTCCGTGGGTAGATGATAACGGTAAAGTACAGGTAAACAAGGGCTATCGTGTACAGTTCAACAGCGCGATCGGACCGTACAAGGGAGGTCTTCGTCTCCATCCGTCCGTAAACCAGAGCATCTTAAAATTCTTAGGCTTTGAGCAGACTCTGAAAAACTCCTTAACCGGACTGCCTATGGGTGGTGGTAAAGGTGGTTCCAACTTCGACCCGAAGGGCAAATCTGACCGTGAGGTTATGGCATTCTGCCAGAGCTTTATGACTGAGCTGTACCGTCATATCGGTAAAGATACCGACTGCCCGGCTGGCGATATCGGTGTAGGCGCAAGAGAGGTTGGTTTCCTGTTTGGTCAGTACAAGAGAATTACCGGTCTGTATGAGGGCGTCCTGACTGGTAAGGGTCTGACTTTCGGTGGTTCCCTGGCAAGAACCCAGGCAACCGGTTATGGTCTGGTCTATATCCTGGATGAGATGTTAAAGCACAATGGCAAAGAGCTGGCTGGCAAGACCGTTGTTGTTTCCGGTTCCGGAAACGTTGCAACCTACGCAGTAGAGAAAGCTCAGCAGATGGGTGCAAAGGTTGTTGCCATGAGCGATTCCAACGGCTATGTATATGATCCAGACGGCATCAAGCTGGATGTTGTAAAAGAGATCAAAGAAGGTCGCCGCGGCAGAATCAAAGAGTATGTTGAGGCTGTTCCGACTGCAAAATATACCGAGGGCAAGGGTATCTGGACCATTCCGTGTGACATCGCACTTCCGTGCGCAACCCAGAACGAGCTGAACTTAGACGATGCAAAGGCACTGATCGCAAACGGCTGCTTCGCAGTAGCTGAGGGTGCTAACATGCCGTCCACCAGAGAGGCTACCGACCTGTTCGTAGAGAAGAAGATCCTCTTCATGCCTGGTAAGGCTGCAAACGCAGGCGGTGTTGCTGTATCCGGTCTGGAGCAGAGCCAGAACAGCATGAGACTGTCCTGGACCTTCGAAGAGGTGGATGCAAAACTGCATGACATCATGGTTGGCATTTTCGCAAAAGCAAACGATGCTGCAAAACGTTACGGCGTAGAAGGCAACTATGTTGCAGGCGCAAACATTGCAGGATTTGAGAAAGTTGCAGATGCTATGCTGGCACAGGGTATTGTATAAGACAAGTCTTGAGCTGAACATAAACAGATAACAAAAACTCCCACGGGACTGTGAAAATGGTTCCGGGGGAGTTTTTTACTGCCTTGTATATCGAGTGGGCGTCGATGGTGAGGCTGCTGATTATAACCTGATCTCATTTCCATTAGAAACAGCTAAAGCCTCCGCTGTTTTTGTGAGTTCCAGTGCAAATTCCAGAGAGCCAATATCTGGCTTCCGATTTTCCAGAATACAGTTGCAAAATTCCATCATTTCCTGATACATGCCCTGGACAAAGGCAGCCTGGTTGTCGAGAGAGGCTTTGCAGTTCTGGACTTTCCAGACAACTGCGCCGCAGTCATCACCTGGTGCAGTGAAGGAAGTAGTGCGTTCGTAAACAAAAGGAATTCCTCTTTGCAGTGTGACTTTACTGCTGTCATCGATGTGCAGATGCCACTTCTGGGAATAAAAATGATATTCCTCAATTGGCTGGGGACCGGATGCAAGGTAAAATGTGCCGATTGCACCATTTTTAAATTTGATGATATTTGCGCCATGCCCAGTTTCATTTTGGACAGAAACAACGGACTGCACGGAACCTCCGGTTGAAAGCATGACAGAAAGAGAATGGCAGCCGTTGTTCAGCCAGTCTGTCCGGATACCCTTCTGAATTACTTCCGTCCAGTTTTGAGGCATTTTCATAGGGTATACGGCAAGCATGCTTTCCAGATTCCCGTATTTTTCAGACTGGATCACCTCGCGGGCTTTGGTTACAGCGGGCATAAAGGCTTTTTTGTAGCCGACCAAGGCAACCTGGTCTTGTCTGGCTTCGATCATCTGCAAAATCTGTTCGCTATTCATGGCGGCAGGTTTTTCTACCCATACGTGTAAGCCGGTCTGAAGAGCCTGGATTACAAGAGACGGATGTGCTTCCGGGGAGACACAGATAAATACACAGTCCAGATTTTCTTTTTCGTACATTTCTTCTGGTTTCTGATAACTTTTACAGCCATACTGGGCGGCAGTAAGCTGTGCAAGCTCGATGTTGCTGCGATTGCAGACAGCAACGAGCTGAACTGGGAGGAAATTCATAACCGGGAGAATGTTGCGGTATGCATGAGAACCGATTCCGACCAATCCGGCTCTCAGTCTGTGAGAAAATTCTCTTTGATAACTCATATGCTGGTGCCTCCTTATGCTTTTTTCAGAAAACGTCTGAGAGCCTCGACACATACTTCGTGGTCTTCTGCTGCGGAAAGACCAGACACACCGACCATTCCGACCATACCGGTTCCAGGAATTACAATAGGAAAACCACCTCCGGCACATTGATACTCCTGCGGCGCATAATAATCATAAAACTGTCGTCCTTTTGTAATATATTTTTCACCGGCATACATAGAGCAATGTTCAAATTTTGTGACGGTATTTAATTTCCTCTGCGCAAAAAGGCGATTATCCCAGTTGGCACCATCCATACAGTGGGAAAAAACAATATTTTCACCGCGGCGGATTTCGATGTAAACGCCGCTTTTCTTTGCTTCATGGATATAAGCGACAGCCTGCAGGCCAATGTTTAATGCATCTTCGTTGGAAAATGAGGATAACACCAGTTCCTGCTCCAGGGCAAGAAGTTCCTGAGCTTTTTCCTGTGCGGTTTGCGTGGTTTGTGGATTCATATGGAAGGTCCTCCTTAATTAAGATTAAATTTGTTTGCATGATATTACTGTTATAACAGAATGTCAATATGATAAAAGCAGATTCGCTGGAAGAATATGAAATGTGCACAAAAGACAATGTTAATTTTTGAACAGAATGTAGAACTAGGGAATATGCACAAAATAGATATTGACAAAAACGTTATAACAGTAATATTATGATAGCGTAAAGAGAAGGAGAGAACATGCAGGAAGAAGTTTTTCAGACTGCGGCAGATGTCGCATATCGTATTATTTCACAAAAGATCCTGGATGGTGAATTTCCACCAGGAATGAAACTTTCCAGAAGAAAGATGGCAGAAGTGACCAGTGTCAGTGTCATACCAGTTATTGAAGCTTTAAAGAAACTGGAGGAAGATGGATTGGTTGAATCCAAACCGCAGTGGGGTTCCTTTGTTACCATTCCAAATAGAAAGAAAATCATGGAATGTTATCAACTCAGGGAAGCCATCGAATGTCAGGTGGCCCGGATTGTGAGTCAGAATCCTTCTCCGGAGCGCATGCAGGAGCTGATCTACATTGCAACAGAACTCGATACGGTTCCTTATGAAGAAAACAGTGCATTGGATTCCAGAAAAAATCATCTTCGGTTCCACCGTGGTCTTGCTGAACTTACAGACAATGAGATGCTGATCAAAACATTAAACCGCATCAATCTGTTCTGGGTATTGTGCAAAGCTTTGGGTGCACGCGCATCTAAAACGCAGTATCCAAGATACTGGCATAGAAAGCTTTTGGATGAAATCAACACAGGAGACCCGGAACGGGCGGAAAAAGCCATGCGGGAACATATTCTGGATTCACTTGGACCAATTCTTGCAACATTGCCGGAAAAAGAAGAGAAGGCATAAGCAGACCCAAATGGGAGAAAGTCAAAAAGCATTATTTTGCTTACTTTTTTATATGTTATAACAGTCATAACAATATGGCGTAAGGAGGGGAGTAGGAAGAGCTTTTATTTTTTACCCAAACTGTTATAACAGTGATATCTAAGCGATTAATATTAATTTTACAAGATAAAAGGAGAAGAACTATGAAGAAAAAAATCGCAGTGGTACTTGCAACAGCAATCGCAGCCAGCATGGTATTTACAGGATGCAGCAAAAAGGAGGATACTTACCCGAGTGACTCGATCCAGATCGTGGTACCGGTAAAGGCCGGAGGAGATACGGACGCAAATGCCCGTCTGCTGACAAAGTACATGGAAAAAGAATTGGGCGTGGCTATGCCGGTTGTAAACGTTTCAGGTTCTTCTGGAACGATTGGTATGGAGCAGGTTCGTTCCGCAGAGCCAGATGGTTACAATGCCCTGTTCTTCCACACAGAAGCTATGCTTCCGGAAATTGCGGAGTTGGTGGATTATCAGCTGGATGCGTTTAAAATGGCTGGTGTGTGCCTGCAGGCGAACACAACGCTTCTTGTAACTCATAAAGATTCTGGCTTTTCTACATTGCAGGAGTTCATTGACCAGGCAAAAGCAAATCCGGGCAAGCTTGAATTTGGTATGGCTGTAGGCGGTTATCCGCAGTTAGTTGGTCTTGCACTTGAAAAAGAGGCTGGTATTGATCTGAATCTTGTTGATATCGGTGGTAATGCAGATAAAGTAGCTGCTCTTGCTGGCCATAATACCGATATCATCAACGTAGAGTACGCAGTTGTAAAGGACTATCTGGAGACCGGAGAGTTCGTAGCACTGGCTGTTTTAAACGATGAAAGAAACCCGCTGTTCCCAGACATCCCAACTGCAAAAGAGCAGGGACTGAACAATATGGTATTTGGTAAATTCTTCTTTGTTGCATTCCCAAAAGAAACTCCGGATGATATTGTAAATACCTTTAGTGCAGCTATGAAGAAAGTTGTTGAGAATCCGGAATTTGTTAAGGCAGCAGAAGATTCCTACGCATTAACCCCGGTTTACATGGATCCGAAGGAAGCTACAGAGTATGCACAGCAGGTATACGATAAGCTGAATTCTTATAAGGATCTGTTCGTAGCACAGTAGTCTTAAAGCCAGATAGTATGACAGTGGACCAGGACAGTACGTCTGCTGGTCCACTTTTTATGCCAGGCTGACAGGAAGGAGACCCTAAATTATGAAAAAGTACAGCGATATGATCTGTGGAATGATCGGTATTGCGATAGCTGTTATTTTATTTATTCTCAGTTTTCAGATTAACAGGAAAGAAGGAGATCTGATCGGAGCCGGATTTCTGCCGATGATCGTTGCGGTTATTGTATTTTTCTTTTCACTGACATTGACCATGAGAGGATGGAAATCCAGTAAAACCTATGTGGAAAAGCCGGTTGAATACAAGAAAAATACCATAGGCGTGTGGAGCATGATTGTGGCATGTTTTCTGTATGCGGCTTTGTTAAAACCGGTTGGATTTATCATCGACAGTGTCTGGTTTCTGTATTTTACCTTGTGTATGATGACAAAAAAAGAAAACATCAGATGGGTAAGATTTGGAATTTTGGCAGTGGTGGCCGTTGTGATCATTTACCTGATCTTCACGGAAATTTTTGGAATACGTCTGCCGAAAGGAATTCTGTAAAGGAGGAAAAAGAAAATGAGTGAAATCACAGCGGGCATTTTGTCTATTTGTAATTTGCCGATTATGGTCCTGATCCTTCTTGGAACATTCATGGGCATTATCGTAGGTGCCATTCCTGGATTAAGTGTAACAATGGGTGTTGCATTGTTCCTGCCGCTCACTTTTGGCATGGATCCAATTGCAGGTCTGTCTCTTCTCTGTGGATTGTATATCGGAGGAACCTCTGGTGGTCTGATCAGTGCGATCCTGTTAAAGATGCCAGGTACTGCTGCATCTGTCGCAACAACGTTTGATGGTCATCCCATGGCAGCAAGAGGAGAAGCGGGAAAAGCACTGGGAGTTGGTATTGTTGCTTCTTTCTTTGGCGGTCTGATCAGCTATATCATTCTGATGCTGCTGGCTCCATTTATTGCAAAATTTGCCCTGCAGTTTGGACCATATGAGTACTTTTCCATTGGACTGTTTTCTTTGACGATGATCGTAAGCCTTTCGTCGGGATCCCTGGTAAAAGGTGTTTTAAGTGGTATGATCGGTCTGATCCTGGCATTTGTGGGAATTGCCCCGATTACAAGCTTCACCCGGTTTACGTTTGGAATTTCGGAACTGAATGCCGGATTTAGTATGATTCCAATGCTGATCGGTCTGTTTGCAGTGGCAGAGGTACTGACTGCACTGGAAGATAAAAACAAGCCTGGAGAAGAACGTGCCCAGGATTGTAAGATTAAAGGATTTGGATTTACTTTGAATGATATCAAGGGACAGGGAAGCAATTTCCTGATTTCCACTATGATTGGTACTGCAATCGGTATCCTTCCAGGACTTGGAGCAAGTATCTGTAATATCCTTGCATACTCTGTGGCTAAGAACCGTTCGAAACATCCGGAGAAATTTGGAACTGGTATTGTAGATGGTCTGATTGCTTCGGAAAGTTCCAACAATGCATCTACCGGTGGTGCTTTAGTTCCGTTATTAACGCTGGGACTTCCTGGAGATAACACAACAGCGCTGATCCTGGCTGGCTTTATGATTCATGGTATTACCCCGGGACCACTGTTATTCCGTACAGAAGGTAAGCTTGTTTATGGTATTTTTACAGCCCTGATCGTAGCAAATATCATGATGTTGATTGTAGAGTATCTGGGTATGCGGGTGTTTATCCGTATTCTGTCGGTACCGAAGAATCTGCTTCTTCCGATTGTTATGATTTTCTGCACTGTAGGTGCGTATGCAAATAACAACCGTGTATTTGATGTTGTAGTTATGATGTTATTTGGTCTGTTAGGATATGGCATGAAGAAAATGAAGCTGCCGCAGGCGCCGATCATTCTTGCTTTTATTCTTTGCCCGACAGTAGAAACAAACCTGCGCCGTGGACTCATGAAGAGCCAGGGAAGTTTTCTCCCATTCCTGACTTCTCCTATTTCCTGTATCTTTCTGCTCATTGCAGTAGGTACACTGATCTGGACAGTCAGAAAAGAATATCTGAACTCTAAGAAAGTAAGCTTAAAGGAGGCATAAGAGACATGAAAGTATATATTCCGCAGGCTGTAGCAAAAGAGGGAACAGACTATCTTCTGGAGCATGGTTATGAAATAAAAGAAGGAACCGGGTTTTCACCCGAGGAGATGGCTCGCGATATCGCTGATTGCGATGCAATGCTGATCCGTACTGCGCAGTGTCCGAAAGAAGTGGTTGATGCAGCAAAGCATGTAAAAATCATTGCGCGTCACGGAGTGGGATTCGATAATATTGATATCAAAGAGGCAGAAACATGTGGAATCTGGGTAACCAATACCCCACAGGCACTGTCAGATTCTGTTGCAGAGTATACCTTATCTGCTTTGCTGATGGCAGCAAAAAATATCCGGGACTGCAGCAATGCCATGTACCGTGGTGAGTATACCTATAAAAATTCCCATAAGGGACTGGATGTAGGCGGCAAAAAACTTGGTGTTGTTGGTTTTGGGCGAATTGGACGTGCGGTAGCAAAAAAAGCCTATTATGGTCTGGATATGGAAATTCTTGCGTATGATCCATTTGTAAAGCAGGAGCAGGCGCCTGAGTATGTGACGATGTGCAGCTGGGAAGCGTTATTTTCCGGAGCAGATTTTATCAGTCTCCATCTGCCGGGCGGAGAGGCAAACCGGAATGCAGTCGGGGCAAAAGAGTTTGAGATGATGAAAAATAGCGCAATCCTTCTAAATGTCGCAAGAGGTGAGGTTGTCGATGAAAATGCATTGGATGCGGCATTAAAAGACGAAGAGCTTCGCTATGCAGTACTGGATGTACAGAGCCAGGAACCGCCGAAAGAGGATTATCCGTTATATAAGAATGAAAAAGTGATTTTGACACCGCATATGGCATCCAATACGGAAGAATGTATGGGCCGTATGGCGCTTCATGCGGCCATGCAGATTCACAAAGTATTATCCGGCGGGCAGCCGGATTGGTCAGTCAATCATCCGAAATTTTAACATTGTGTTGCAAGATGTGCAGTTGTGTATCGACTTCACAATGAAGCAGAATAGGGAGGCTTAACATGATTTATTCATCTTTGAAAGCACAGAGTGCGCAGTGCAAGTGGCCGGAGCCATTTCAGAAAGCGTTTGATTTTTTGAAAAATTCCGATCTGGAACATATGGAGGTTGGCCGTTATGAGATCGATGGGGATGACATCTACGCCATGATCCAGAAGCAGACAACTGCAGCGCCGGAAAATAAAAAGGCAGAGAGCCATTATAAGTATATCGATATCCAGTATCTGATTCGCGGAGAAGAAATGCAGGGAGTTGCGCCGCTGCCGGAGGGAAAAGAGCGGGAGGAGCATCCGGAACGGGATGTCATGTACTATTCGGAAGTAGCGGGTGAGAACTTTATTCAGCTGAAACCTGGAGATTTTGCAGTATATTTCACAAACGATATTCACCGACCAAACTGCGCGCCGGGAGAAAGTATGGAAATCAAAAAGGTAGTGCTGAAGATTCGGGAAGCAATTTTATAAGGGCTGATTTTCCGGATAAGCAGGCAGAGCCGCAGAAAAAAGAATTGAATATTTGTATAAAAAGCCAACCTTGTTTCCGCCAAATGAAATGGCAAAGACAAGGGTGGCTTTTTGGCTTTGCATGTAAAAAGGCCGCCTGCGGCAGCCTTTAAAACGAAAGTATGTTAGGATTCTTGTCATTCTTCCGGGTAATCAAACTTCCCATCATTTTTTTCTTCCAGTACTTTGATCAGATTGTAGGTCATTTCATTGTACGGGCATTCGATTCCGAGCTCTTTTCCCATGCGGACCAGGGCTCCGGAGAACATATCGATTTCTGTGTGACGGTGTGCGTCCAGATCCTGCAGGGTGGAATAACGCTGGGACGGTTTGCATTTTCCGGCTTTAAATTCTTCCTTGAGCGGAATCCCTTTGGCATTTGCGACCAGAACGACCTCGTGGCGCATCTGCCGCATGATGGCATTCATATAGGTGCTGTCATTGTAAGCCTGCATGCCAACGCCAAGGATTGCCTGGGGAAGGTTGCGGGCAATATTTAAGCCGAATTTATCCCAGATATCGAGCAGGATGTCATCACTTAAATGCAGAACAATAGGAGTATCGGCAAAGATGTCTGCAATGGCTAAAAGACGCGGATCCTGACTGGCAGGCTGGTTCGGCAGACCGACATAAATTCCGTTGTAGCCTTTCGGAACCGGAAAGTGGATCGAGTTGCCGATACGCTGGGAGGCAATGCGGATCAGGGAATAGATCATATGCTCCATGCCGATGCGCTGTCCGATGATTTCTTCACTGTCGACGCCATTTAACAGGCTGATGACCGTCGTGTGCTTATCTGCAATGGCTTCGATATCCGGAAGGGAAGAACGAAGCTGGGTATATTTCAGACAGACAAAGAGAAAATCAACGCCGTGCGCTTCACCTGGTGTTTTTACATTGAGAATATAGTGTTGGTCATTGATGTTGAGTCCGTTTTCTTCCAGACGTTTTTTGCGTTCGCCGTCGGCAATTACCCAGAGATTTTCCTTATATTTTTCGGAAAGCCCCATAACCAGGTAGGAACCGACAGCACCGGCTCCGAGAATGCCGATGGTGGGGGTAGTCTGTTTCATGAATTTTGCTCCTCTCGTTTGTGTGATCAGTCAGAAGTTGTAAGTTCTGGTACATCCCAAAGTCAAAATAGATTTCCAGACAAAATCGTTCATTCATGCAAGTATGATTTACAATTTTGTCTGAAAATCTGCCTGGCTCTGAATAGTTACCATGATATTACCGGAAGCTGCACATGTCAACTTTCCGATTGAAATGCTGTTACGTATCATGTATAATGAGGCGTAAAGATTTTTCTCAGAAATTAGACGTTTGTAAATGTTCAGGAAGTCTGGGCAGATACGAATTTTTGAGGATTTGGAGGGCATGAAACTATGCATAAATTTTTGCGAAGTATCGGCTTTAGCACATATAGAAGAAAGCGGGATATCGAACGGCTGCTAGCATCGTTAGTGCCGTCCGCCAAATGGCGCCGCATCCAGCTTGATGAGGAGACGAATCTGTGTGAACTGCGGGCAGAGGTGGCACCCGGCATGGGCATCGTCATGATGGGGGAAATGAACGAAGAAGGGGCATTTCAGTGTGAGTACTATTATCCTTATCTGAATTCAGCAGATGTATCATCTGAAACAGACTGCTCCATTCAGCGCCACACTGAAAAAGAGACGTATGCCGGACTTCTGGATGAATACCGGGTGGGCATTTCCCTGATCTTTTATCTGGAAAACGGTTATGAATATCGGGAACGAAAGATCAAGCGGATGTCGCGGACGGTAGAATCGGTGAATCTGACTGGTCTGGCAGCAGAAGGCAAGGTGCTTCTTCCGCTCCATAAAACCAGAAAGCAGATCGAGATGGCAAAGGTAGCGGCCAGAGACCGCAATAACCTGTTAGAGGCAGCGAAGAAAGGCGATGAAGATGCCATGGAAACGCTGACGATCGAGGATATTGATCTGTATTCCCAGGTTTCCAGACGTGCCATGAAGGAAGATCTGTATTCTATCGTGGATTCTACTTTCATGCCAAGCGGCATCGAGTGTGACCAGTATTCCATCATCGGGGAGATTACAAAGATCGATACGAAGGAAAACCGCGTCACCGGCGAGATGGTTTACGATCTGACCATCAGCTGCAGCGATATGCTGTTCCATGTAGGTATCGCCCAGAAGGATCTGATGGGAGAACCGAAGGTCGGTCGCCGGTTTAAAGGGCAGATCTGGATGCAAGGGACTGCAAAGTTTGCCGAAGGATCGAAAGCGGAATTATAAAGTTGCAGAGACGGGCAGGAAATTGGCATTGCCGGGAGCGCATGCGTGAACAGCAGCCAATATAAATTGGCAGAGGAATGATTGCCGGGGCTTGCTATTTTGCGGGATTTTTGTTATTCTATAGAAGTGCGTTTTACGTACGATGTTCTCATAGTTAAATGGATATAACGAGCGCCTCCTAAGGGCTTGTTGGAACAATCGCCCAACACTGAAAATTTTATATACGTCCATGTACCTCAGCAGGATAGAGGGTTCGCCTCCTAAGCGAAACGCCGCAGGTTCGATTCCTGTCATGGACGCCAGTAAACAACGCTGTAAGCCTTTGTTTTCAAGGGTTTACAGCTTTTTTTGTTATCACGGACAGGGAAGCGAATGTATGGCTGCTTATGTCCGTGGGAATTTCCAAAAGTCATTTATTTTGCAAGATAGCTTGCTAACACTCATTTAAGGTAGATGATGATTTCATGGATTTTTACGGTTTTTGCTAACACTTTTTTGTTAGCAGTTTTTTTCTGTTTGGAACAAAGCCCTTTGCTAACAGTTAGAAAGGGTTTCTTTTAAGAGCTTTTCTTTCATTTCCGGTGTCATGGATTTTAGCAATTCAAGCAGAAGTTTGTCATTGTCACTGGTAGGCTCCTGTGCTTCTGAATGGTGATTGTGTTCGGGTTCCTCTGTATCAAGGGTGTCATAAAATTCTTCATCCAGCTTCTTTGCATTAAGCCGTCTGTCTTCATCCACGATTTCAGAGTAAACATCTGTTACCATTTCTGCTTCGGCGTGACCTGTATCTCCCTGAACAGACTTAATATCGCCATGTGTCATTTTGAGCTTATATTTTGTGCTTAAATGGCGTAGGCTGTGAAAAACAACAACTTCAAAATTGTGTTCCTCACACAGCGTTGTAAATCTGTCCCGAACAATGCGGCTTTCTACGGGATTCCCATTTTCAAGAGCAATAACGAGGTTATAATCGTTATAGGCACTTCCTAAAAACTCTTTCAATTCCTGCTGGTCTTTTTTGTATTGAACCAGTAATTGAGCAAGCGTTGTCGGCAGCCATACAGTACGATTACTTGTTTCTGTTTTGGGTGTCTTTAACACCAGCCTTGTGGTACAGTGGGGCTTCTGGGTTGGGAAAATTTTAATAATATCTTTTTCTTTCAGCTTTTGCATAGCTGATTGAGAAATTCTTGCCAGCTCCTTATTGACGATAACTCTTGCATTATTATTTGCAATAGCTTCTTCATCAATAATCACATCATCCCAAGTAAGCCTCGTAATTTCACCTACTCTTAATGAGCAGGCAAATGCCAAGTGCATACAAAGCAGGAGTAAATCATCATCCACAAGTTTGATTGCTTCCTTAAATGTCTGTACATTCCAGACCTTACGTTTTACCTTTGGTACTTTGGGTAAGGTAGCTAAGGAAGCCGGATTCCGCATTTTGCTGTCCAGATATTCCCAACGGATAGCCTGATTTAAGGCACAGCGGATAATATCATGGATTTTCTTAATGTTGGCAGGCTGCACACAGCGACCAGTCGCTTTGCGGTTAGCACGAGGAACTTCTGGAACACTTAACAGGTCATTGTAATATTGAGAAAGTTTTTTCGTGGTGATTTCATTTAATTTCCAATCTCCAATAAGGGGATTGATATAGTTGTTAATTGAACTCAATTTACTGCTGTAAGTGTTGGCAGACCACTTCGATACGCCATATAGATTGACAAAAGTAACAAGAAATTCCTTTAAAGTGATTTCATCATCTGGGGTATCTATTGCCTGCTCTGCTTCCTCACGCTGATGGGCGAATTGTTCTTCTAAAGGAACGAGAACATATCCGTAGGTTTGTTGATAAAATTCAATAAACGCTTTTCGTGCCTTTGCTTCTTTTTTGGTTTCTAGGGTGTCCCATTTCTGCTTTCTTTCGCCTGTATCATCCATATACCAGTAAATAACTGAAAATTTTGATTTTCTTTGTTTGATTGAAGCCATATTATCTCTCCTTAAATGATTATTCGTGTAACCATTTATCGAAAGATATTTTAGATACTCTAATCATCCTGCCAGCTCTGATATAGTGAAATTGACCGCTTTTGACTAAAGCATATGCCGATTTCATGCTGATGTTTAAAAGAGCTGCTATTTCATCTACCGTATATGTCTTTTTTTCAGACGTTGTAATACCGTGTGTATTCTCTTTACCATCTAACATAAGATTAAGGCTCCTTTCTATGATGGTAACAGTAAAATACACCTCTCTAACACTTTGAGTATAACACAGGAAATTAAAGTTTTGTAGAGGTTCAGTGCATTTTACTGTGAGCAAGTCAGCCGAACAGCTTTCGCTAAAGCTCATGGGAATCTCACCCCTGCATGGTTCTCATCCAGCCGTACCCTTTGCCAGCGGTGCTACATCATCACACGGACTAAGGCTGTACGGAAGTATCATTATCACAATAGAAAGGTCATGGCGGCAGCTCTGCGGTAAGCTGCTTATGGAACGCTGGCAGGAATCGCTATCCGGTATCATCCCTCCTTTGGTGGGTTACGGCGTGCCAGCCCAACGGCTCTCTTTCTATCGAAACGTATTCGGCTGCTTTATGCTGCGTTGATTAGACGCTTTCTTTTTCAAGGAACAATCCGGCTTTGTCAGCCTGTTAAAATGCACTGGTGATAATGCACTTTAATAGACTGGCAAGCCCTGTCTGGGAAGCATGGGCTTGTCCACGCTTCCACAGGCGAGCATTATTTTTAGTTTGGTTCCCTGATTTCAAAAGATAAAATCTTTGCAATCAGACGTGTTTCCATCCGGCGGCGTAGGGTTTCATCTACAACCATGTGGGTATTCCCATATTCGTCTTTCATGGGACGCATGGAACGGCTGGCAATAAAACCGCTGTAATGGCGTACAATCTGGTTGATTGCTTCAATATCGCCGTCCGCAGCCCTTACAATCACAGGAAACGGAATCATAGGGTGCTTTGCTGTCATGCTTCGTCCTCCATAAATTTTTTGATAAATTCCAGTCCGGCGTGTCTTCTTCTCTGGATGGTAGAACGGTTGACTTCCAGAATTTTTGAAATTTCCGTATCGTCAAATCCAAGAAAATAATATCTCAGGATAACATCACGTTTCTTTCCATCCAGATTTTCCAACGCTTCTGCTAACAGGCTGTTTTCAATACGGACAGTAAATCCATCCATTTCAAAAGTATGGAAGTGGGATGGATAGGTGTCTTCGGAAGAAAACAGATTAACGGTATAATCGTCCATATCACAGAACAGTGTTTCCCTTTTACACTGTCTGTACAACGCTTTAAGATAGTCTTTGCGTTCATCCTCCATAGCGACTTTACAGATGTAATCAAACTGGTTCTCTATGGTTGTCTGAAATTCAGATGGCTTCATCATTGCTCACCCCCTTTCCAGCCTTGAAAGGGAGCGAGTTGATAGGAATTTCTGCTTCTTTCCCCCTTTTCGCTCTTAGTCCCGACAGGACAGGGGGTTCAGTTGCGTTTTGAAAAGAAAAATTTAAAAACTTTTTCTTCCAACTAAAAAAGCACGCAAACAGACGATATTTCTGCTTGTATGCTTCGATAGTTCTTTCTATGTATTCTGAAAAACCACATTGAGGGTCAGACTTTTCTAGTGTAGGTGGATGGCTTTTTTTAACGGTTTACCGAATGTAGATATATTTAAGAAAATATTTTGCATAACGGCTTCCTCCTGTAAGCCGCTGTCTGTATAAAATGGTGGACTTTAAAAATCATCTATATTTTAGGCAAAAAAAGACGGCGGCTTTTGTTAAACCGTCGTCTGGAAAGGCTTATGTGATTTTGACGCAAGGAAAGTATGCTGCCAAATAACGGTTTTTTTTATTTCCGTTTCAGCAGCATTATTTTTGATACGCATAATAGGAACTGTACAACTATATAATACGTTTTTCTATACCTTTTACTATTGTAACAGGAACAGTAAAATGTACAGAGGTGGTGTATTATGCGTAAAAAAGAAGATAAATATGATTTCAGGGCGTTAGGGCTTGCCATAAAAGAAGCCCGTAAAAAACAGGGTTTGACCCGTGAACAGGTGGGAGCAATGATTGAGATTGACCCACGCTATTTAACCAATATTGAGAATAAGGGACAGCACCCAAGTTTACAGGTGCTTTACGACCTTGTATCTCTGCTGAATGTATCAGTGGATGAGTTCTTTTTATCGTCTGATAATTTGATAAAAAGCAGCAGACGAAGACAGCTTGAAAGTAAAATCGACAATTTTACAGACGCAGACCTTGTTATCATGGAAAGCGTTGCGGATGGTATTGTCAAATACAAGGAAATGGAAGATAAATAACTTCTATCGCCTACCAGAATAGGACTGAAATTAAAATGAGCCGATAGTCTATAAGTTATGATAACTTATAAATTATCGGCTCTGCGTCTAAGCGTCTGGCTCTTTGATAATTTTAATATACAAATTTTTCACTTCAATTAAACATTCATTTTTGCATTTAGGACAGTAAAGAGGATAATTTTTTAAAACGGTATCTTTTCTAAGTTTAGTACGAGTTTTACTTTTACATATAGGACAAATAAGCCATGTTGTATGAGAACTATTATTTATTTCAATCATACTGCAAATGTTTTGATGTCACCTTTATAAGCATATACTTTATCCATTAACGGACCCTTTGCTCCCATCGTAAAAGCTATATCACTACTTTTAATACTCATAAGAATATCGCCAACAGTTAAATTGAGGAATTGCATAGTACTGTTGGGTAGTTGAATAATTCCATCCGAAGAAATTGATACCCATGAATAAAAACGTCCTTTGTATTTAATAAAATCTCCCTCTTTTAGTTCATAATTTGAAAGAGTTATACAATCCTTTAATATATGCTCTAGTTTTGAGTCAAGAAGAAGTTTTTTTGTAGTAACACAAAATCCTCCTGTAACTTTGCTGCCTGTAAAAATGATAATTTTATTTTCATTATCTTGAAGATATGTTTTTAAGGTATCATCAGGTATTTTAATCTTGTTTTCAGGACTAATGATTGAAAGTCCAAATACATATTTACCACCTTTATTGAGTTGGGGCATAAGAAAAACCTCCTCTTGTTTACTTTAATTTTCTATGTTAGGATTATAGTGTAAACCAACACTACTACATATATAGAGTAGTACAAAAATAAATTATTGTCAAGAGGTAAACGAATGTTATCAAAATCAGCCACTATGCTTTTAGGATTAGTATGTAAAATGCCACGTAATGCTTATGAAATAACTAAACAGTTACAGATTATGAATGTATCAAGTTGGTATAATATTGCAAATTCTACTGTATATGCCACATTAAAAACATTAGAAAAAAAAGAGTATATTTACGGAATTATAGAAAAAGATGGAAATATGCCAGATAAAACTATTTATTCACTCACAGATAAGGGAAAAGAAAAATTGTTAGAAACTCTTGAACAATCTATTCTTTCATTTGATTATGATACTAATGTTTTTTCTATTGCTGCATTTTTCATTGATATTCTAGAAAATAGAGAAGAGTTGCTTAATAAAAGATTAGTTTTGCTCAACAATTATAAGGTTGGAATAGAAAAGCAATTAAATGTCTTAGAGGATAATGCCTCTTTAGTTACGCTTGCTAACATTGAACGTTCAAAATTGATTGTTGAAGCGGAAATTTTGGGTACTAAAAATTTATTGTCTGCAATATTGATGGAAAAGTAAACAAAATTAAAATAGGCAGATGGCGGAAAGTCACCTGCCTATTACACAAAACTATTTCACAATCTTCCAGTTTTCTCCGTTCTTTTCCAGTACAAGGTGAAACTGCGATACCTGTGTTGTCATGGTCTGGTTATCCAGATATTTTACTGCAAGGGAAGCGGTCACCTGATTTCCGTTTCGGTTGTAGACCGGATTCACCAGTTCCGAGAAGATATATTCTTTCCCCACAGGTTTCAGCACGCCCTCATTCACATAATAGGTCAGCTCCTTTGCGGTTGCCGTAGGGTACAGCTTGAAAAAGGTGGTGAGAAATTCGTTGATTTCCTCTGTGGTGATGGAATCCACCGTACCGTCACTTTGTACCGCTTTTGGGGTGTAGCCTGATTTTACGGGAACGCTGGTGATGGTAGGGTTCTGGATAATCGTCAGGTTTCCAGAGCCGTCCACATAGACTGTCACCTGATAAGCGGAACGGACAGTTTTACCGGATTCTCCCTCTGTGATATGCTGTTCCACCGTATAGGTCACTTGATAATGCTGCTCCTTTTCTTCTGTGATTTCCCATATCTGAAAATCAGTCAGGGCAGACGATACTGGGATGTCTTTTCGGACAGTATCTACATTCAGGGCTTGCAGCTCTCCGGTGAGATAGCCTTTTAAAGCATTTGTCCGGTTATCAATGGAAGCGGCGGACTGTTCCCATGAATAGTAGACTTCTGCGAAATTCTTCACAAAATTCTCTATCTTGTGGGTGTCGAGGATTTGTTCCTCAATTACTTTGGTTTCATGGACAGTATGAATGTCTATCGCCGTGAAATTCTTATAGACGGCAAACAGGAAGCTCACTGCCAGCAGCACCCACAGGGCAATCACAGTTTTTTTGTGGGTATTGACTTTGTAAACTTTCAGTTTCTTTTCTTTCTGCTTTTTCTGGTTATCCTCTTTTCTAATCTGAATCATATCGGTTCATCCTTTCTTATTTTTTGATTCGTCCGGCTCCGGCAAGGTGCTGTTGCCAGTAGGAGCCTGTCAGGTCTGCATAACCAATGGGATTTCCGGCATGGTACATCCGGTTATTTCCCACATACAGTCCCACATGGGTGATGTAGGTTCCGGCGTTGTAGGTAGAGTGGAAAAAGACCAAATCCCCTGCTTTTGCTTCGGACAGAGGGATGTGCTGCGTTACATTGTACTGTTCCTGTGCTGTCCGTGGCAGGGCGATTCTTGCCTTGCCATAGCACCACTGCACCAGTCCCGAACAGTCAAAGGAAGTGGAGGGAGAATCACCCCCGTACACATACGTCCATCCCTCATACTTTAAGGCTTCCTCCATGATAGCCTGCACCGTTTCATCATCAAACTGTGCCACGGTCAGGTATTGCGATACCAAGAGGACATAGAACATATTTCCGTAGGAATACCGCCAGCCTCCGTTTTTCTCTACCGCAATAGGGTTGGTGTAGGTGACTTTCTTTCCGCCGGATTTGTCCCTTGCGAAGCTCTCTGCCAGTTCAAAAGTGTATTTTTTTCCACGCCCTGCCACATAGTCTAGGAAGACGCCGCCGTAGTTGTAGGACTGAATCACACTGTTTAAGTCACAGCCCTTTGTTTCTGCCGCTACGAGCAGTTCCGAGAAATATTTGCAGCCCTGTTTGATGGATTCCTCTGTACTAAGGGAGTTTGGGGGAAGCCCCAGAGATTCCGAGGACTGCATAACGTCTTCCAGTGTGCCGCCGGATTCCACCTGAATGATGGCGAGCAGCACATTTAAGTATTCCTCTATGCCATATTCCCTTGCATACTTTTCCAGCATAGGTTTATGGGCGAGGACTTCCTGTGATACGCTCACGCCCCCATAGATAAGATTTCCGCCGCTTCCTCCGTCTTCCTCATCCGAGAAGACAATCACCACCAAAAGGAGCAGGGAGAACATCATCACGAACACGCCGGAACAGGCAAAGAAAAGGTGTCTTAATTTCATGGTTTCTCCCCTTTCTTTTGTTTGGCAGCCGCTTTTACCGTTTTTGTCCACTCCTTTCTGGCGGTGGTACGCCGGATGGTAAAGTTTGATTCTTTTACCGCAGGGGCAGCCCGTTTTCTTTCCGGTATCACAGGAGCCGTATCATTCTGGACAGGTCTTGCCGGACGGGGAGTAGCCTGTGTGATAGTGGGAGCCGTCTTTTGTCTTTCATTTGGCTGGGATAGGGAAGCAGATGGGATTATCTGGCGTTCTGTCCTTACAGGCGGCGTTTGTTCATGGTGGATGGAAGCAGCTTTTACCACCGGAACCGAAGCCTGTTCTGCCACAGTTTCCCCATAAGGAACCTGTCCCCGTTCCCTGATGGATAGGGAAGCAGGCTGCATGGCTGGTTTTCCTGCATGATGTCGGAAATCTTCTGGCTGCTTTGCAGTAACAGGGCGTTCATGGACAGGAGCTGCCCCTTTGGGTGTTTCGGAAGCTTTCTGTTGCGGCTGTTTTGCCTGTTCCAGTTCCGCCCTGCGTTCTGCAATGGTCTGTCTGCGGCGTTCTGCCTGTGCGTTCCGCTGTTCGGCTCTGGCAGTTCGGGTCTGGGTCACGCTGGAAGTAAAATCCCGTACTCCCTCTGATACCTGTGTTTTCCCGTGATAAAGGGCGTACTTTGCATTGACAGGCAAATCCTTTGCCTGCTCCCGAAGCTGTCCGGCAGTATCGGCTATCTTATCTTTGGTATCTGCCACCGCACCTACCGCAGAGCCAGCCCGTTTCCATGCGGATTCCTTTTCCGGTGCTGCCTGTCCATCTGGTCTGCTGTGGTCTGCCTGCGTCCGTTTGGAAGAACTAGAGTTGGAAGCAGTTCTCTGGTCTGAGCCAGCCTGTTTTCCTGCGTGATAGGCAACCGTTCCAGCCCCAAGAGCTGCCACAGAACGTCCTAACTTATGCTGTAAACGGTGCATATGGGCGTGCATGAGCATACGGGGTCTTCGCATGATATGGTTCCCCATGCTTTGGGAATCCCCACTCTGTAAGGAGAACATCCCCATCAAATCCCCCAGCTTGAAATAAATTCCGGCAAAGGTCACTATCTGTAAGAACGCCGTCAGGAAGAACGGATATTCCCCAGACAGGTTGTAGAGCATGGTGGAAATGCTGAACGCTACCGTGATAATCAGGGTGATTCCGGCTCTGGTAAGGATGGTATTGAACAGTTTCGTAATGGCACGTTTGGACATCCCCTCAAAAGAGGGAACCATGCTAAGGAGAAAGCTCACAGGCAGGAACATAGCGTAGATGATAAAAAGCACCTGTGAAAAAATCATTATCCCCGTGAGCAGGAATACAAAAACGGAGATACCGATATTGAACATGAACAGGAAGAAGACGGTTCCCAAGCGGTTGATGGTCTTTGTGATGGTAAGGTTGGTATTTTCCCTGTCTTCGATTTCCTCCACCACGATTTCTTCCCTGTCCTGTCCGTTGTTTTCATTTGGGCTGGTTGAGAGCAGGCGTTCCACACGGTCAGCCCCAATGCTTTCCATATCCGAGTTGCCGTATTGCAGCAGGAGCCACGGCTGCTTGACCTGTATGGAAAACAGGCTGTCCCGTATCAAATCCACGCTGTCTTTTCCTTGACTTTCCGAGTTCGGCAGCACAATCTTTGTGCCAAGGGTCAGGCTGGCATTGCTGATGTCTGCGGAAAATTCATTGATTTTCCCGATATAATCAGGAGCATAGGCGATAAAGGCAGCGGACAGCACGAACACCACCACGAAATTGACAACGGCATGGATGGCTTTTGTGGTTTCCCGTTTGATAAGCCCTGTGTAGGCAACGTAAAGCCCCACCACCAGAATGAGAATCAGCAGGAACCCGATATAAAATCCCTCCGAGGACAAGCCGCCTGTGGTGACGCCTGCCAAGGTCTGCATATTTTTTCCAATGGAATCCGCCGTAGAGGAAATGAAATCCAGCGAGTAGGCTTCCTGAATCAGATACCCCGTGGCGTTGGAAAGGTACAGGCTGATTGTCCAGATAAAATTTGTGATGGCATACAGCCCGTACATCACCTGTTTTCCGATACCGTCCAGCCAGTTCCACGGGAGCCAGTCCCATCCGCTGTCCACATAAAAATCAAGTTGGTAGTTGTCCAGAGGATATTTGCTGTATTCGTTGGCAGTGTCCACCGTATCATCCACCAGTCCGGCAGCGTGGGCGGCTGTGCCGAAGACTGCAAGCAGCAGGAGGATGAGCAGGAGTGCCAGAAGCACCCTGCCAATCACTTTTCCTGCCATTTTCCAAGACAACCCCTTTTTTGCTGAATAGGGAACAGGGAGCTGCTGTTGGTTGGATGTTCTATGTATCACCATCATTCCACCTCTTTTCTCACGGGCGGTCTGGTGTCAAAGGCATGGAACAGGTCTTCAAAGATAGGATGGAACTGTATCACCCCCACACGCCCGTACAAATCACTGATAAGGCACTGTCCGTTTTCCAAGTCACGGAGCCGCTTCTGATTGTTTTCATCTTCGGAATCCACCCCGAAAAAGGCGAGGGTCTTCTTGATTTCGTTGATGTCCGTGGAACGGAACGCAAATTTCAAGCCCAGATTGTTTTTCAGCTTTTCATCCAGCAAATCGTCCGTGTTCTGGGTGACAAAGTAAACGCCTGCGTTCATGGCACGTCCGGCACGAACCAGCTTCATAGAGAGGGTCTTGCCCTGTGCCACCTGTAAGAAGCTCCATGCTTCGTCCAAATCCACAATCTTAAACACGCTGCGGTCGGTGTGGATGAAGTCGAGGGCAAAGGTGCTGATTACAATGAGCATTGCCACGGAAAGCAGCTCCATTGTGGTGTATTCTTCAAATGAGGTTTCCTTATCCGGCAGCACCAAATCTGCTACCTGAATGATATTGAGCTGCTTTTCAAGGCTGATGGACTGTGTGACATCCCCATCCGAAAAGAGCAGGTGTGCAAAGTCATAGTCCGTAAAGGATTCGATATGGTCGGCTATGCTGGTGCTGATGGTGGTTCCCTCCGCCCGTAGTTCCTCAATCACTTTGAAAAGCCCCCGTTCTTCACTGTTTGTTACTGCACGAATAGCTTTCCGAAGAACAGGGAACTTTTCCCCGTCACGGCTGGAAATGCCCGTTAAAAAAGTCAGGATGTCGATTGCCAGTGATTCGGAATCCTTTGGGTTCTCCATAATCACATACGGGTCAAGTAAGCCCCTGTTCTGTTCCTCCGAAGTCAGGTTTACGATATTGATTTCATGGGCGATTTCCGGCAGGGTTTCTTTCCAGCGTCCCCGTTCCGCTTTCGGGTCAACAATGAGAGCCTGTGCCCCAAACAATACGGAATAATAGATAATCATGTTGTTGCTGAATGATTTTCCACCGCCGAGGGAGCCGACAAAAGCGGCAGCAAGGGCGTTGGTGACGGAGCCTTTTACCCCTTGACTGGCAAGGGCAGGCTTTAAGTACACGTTTCTTCCTGTATCAAGGCTGTACCCGATATAAATACCCTCCGTTTCTCCTAACATCTGGGTTGCCCCGAAGCCAAGACCAGCGAGGAAGTCACTGGTGACATACTGGATGTAATCGTTCAGATACCGTTTGCTGGCAGGAAGAAATTCCCCATGCAGCCCCAGCATATCTCCAAAGGGGCGAACCAGTTTCACGTTTAAATCGTCATAAAAATCTTTCACCTCATTGCAGCGGCGTTTCAGTTCTTCCAAGTCGGGAGCCGTCACACGCACCACATAGGACAGCTTGTACATGGATTCCTTGCTCTGGTCTAAGGTGGATTCCAGCTCATTTACGCTGTCCAGAGCGTCCACCACGTTTGTACTGGTTTCGCTGTCATTCTGCCATGCGTGGTTGTCCAAATCTTTCAGCTCTTTTTTCTTGTTCCGCACCGTGGAGAGGGCTTTCCGGTTTGTCACAATCTCCACATTCATAGAGGTATCAATGGGAAAGGTGGATTGCTGCTGCTGATAGTAAAAGATTTCCGAGGATGGGAAGTCCAGTTCCCCCACAATGCTGTTGATGGTGAAGTAGGCGGCATAGACCGTCCCGTCTTCCTGTTCGATTTTCAGATACCGCTGGTTTTCCTCTATCAGACAACGGGTAGGTTTAATGAGGTCATAGTATTTCACCAGCGTTTCCTCCTGAAACCGTTTCTTCGGCAGGTAATACTCATAATCTTCGTAGGCAGTTCCGGTCTGCCCGTATAAATGCTCAATCAGATAGCCAAAATCGTCCTTATCCAGCCGCCGGACTTTGAAGCGGCGTGAGATTTTACTCTCCAACAGTTTTTCCATCTTCTGAAACCGCCAGATTTCCTCATTGCTCATGGAAACAAAATCCCCCATGAGCTTGTGGTTGACTTCATGGAGGAAGTCGGAAACAGCGGTCTTTGCTTCCCTGCGAAACTGCTTCATGGTGACTTCCTGCTCATTGACAAGCAGCTTGAAGCCAATAAAAAAGCGGTAGTCCACCTGATTTTCCCCTATCATGGAAATCAGGGCTTCGGTCTGTGCGTCAATCTTTGCACAGGCAACGTCCTTTAACTTGCCCGTCACTTCCTGTTTGGAGCGTTCCTGTGCAGCCCGTATGCTGGATTCGGTGCTGATTTGCAGGGCGTGAATCTTCCCGTCCCTGTTCTGGGCGATAAGCTGCCGGAAGGAATCATGTACCTGATATTTCTGTTCGGGGCTTAAAAAGGAATAGTTGTAAGGAAGCAGCTCATAGTAAGCGAAGCACTCCCCGTCATGGTTGAATACAAGGTTATTTTCGATATACTTAATCGGATATGCCATAAATATCACTCCTTACTGCCGTGATGGGCTGTGCCGGATATTCCTTTTCCAGCTTCACGGGCTTTCCTGCATAGGTCAGTTTCGGGCGTACCAGATATGCCAGTACGGATTTCAGGAAGCCATAAGGCTTCTTCCCGTCAAAGGTCTTCTGGCACATGAACCAAGTGAGGGCAAAGGGTACGCCGAAATATTTTAAAAATGCCCCGTCAATGAACGAAAGGGGAGGGAGGTTCCCCAAGAGCATAACTG
>NZ_QUEH01000021.1:0-63057 GCF_003477935.1 Clostridium sp. AF32-12BH
GAATTTACTTTTGCACTGGAATTTACTTTTTCAAGTCAGCGCAAACCGTCACCACCTTTTAAAACAATTTAGCACAGTAAGTATCAAAGGGGCGAAAGTTCCCGCAGCCGCCATGCATGGCGGCTGCGGGAACTTTCGCCCCTCATTCGTTATCGTGCAATATTGTTTAATTTTACGATTCGGACGGTGATTTGGTCAGCTGGCTCTCATCCTGTCCGGCTGCCGGGGTTGGGGAGGTGCTGGTCTGGACCACTCCTCCTGCCTGGGTGCCAGGGCCGGTCTGTCCGTCAGAAGACTGTCCTGCGGTCGGGGTTGCCTGGGTCTGTCCGGATGTCTGCATATTTACGCCTGGACCGCCGCTGTTTGAAGAGCCAACGGTATAGGTTTTGCTTGCAGCTGCATTTGCCAGTTCCGGATAATCATAATAGGAAACCTCCAGGCAGACATTGCCGGTAATCCCGGCTACGGTTCCGGTTTCCGTAAACTGCCAGATCTTGCGGTTTGCGAAGTCTCCGTTTGTTCCATAGCGGGCATACCAGATGTCATACGGAATCTGGGAGAGATCGATATGTTTCGTCAGCCATTCATTGTTTCCGTACAGCATCGGACGGTATCCTGCGTCTGCAATGGCTTTGCAGAAAATGTTTACATGATTTGCCAGTTCCTGCGGTGTTTTTCCGTTGTCCATCAGGTATTTGGATTCCACATCATATGCAACCGGGTAAGAGATCGGATAGTCCTTGATCTTATCCAGCACAAACTGCGCTTCCTGGCGCACGGTGTTCTCATCCAATGCTCTTGTGTAATAGAACACGCCGACACGGATTCCGTTCTGGAGTGCGCCTGCTATATTTTCTTTGAAATACGGATCCTCTTTCAGGTAAGGCTCTTCGCTGTCCATATAAGCCACACGGATCATGGCGAAGGTTACACCGTCTGCTTTCATGGCTGCCCAGTCGATCGGACCAGCCTGGTTCTGATATTTGGAAATGGTAACGCCCTTTGCGACCGCCCCCGTGATCTGGGTTCCGTCACTCCGGTAGAAGTTCTGGTTTTCTATCCTTAAAGTTTCCTGTGCTGCCATAGCAGGTGCGGTTGGATTCTGCATGGCAAATAACCCGCAGAGTGCCAGCGCCGCCAGGCATCTGCCTGTATGTTTCTTATGAAATAACATAAAAATCTCCCTTCTGTCTGATTATACTTTTGTCATGTGTTTTAGTGTAATCCAGACGGAAAGGAGATGCAATGTCTATTCTTTTAAAAATTTCTTACTATTTTGTATGTTTGCCAAACGCGTTGTTGTTCACGCAATACGCAAGCAGCAATGCCCAAACGACATTTCATACCAATCTACGCAAACACCTGCTCTGCGTAATTGACCGATGCCATCGCGTCGCGGCAGTACTGGTCTGCCCCCATGGTATCGGCATACTCCTGGGTCAGCACGGCGCCGCCCACCATAACCTTGACCCATGGTGCTTTTTCGCGAAGCTGTACAATGGTTTCTTCCATGCTTGGAACGGTTGTCGTCATCAGCGCAGAGAGACCGACCAACTGAATGTGTTTCTCCACTGCGGTCTCCACAATCGTCTCCGGCGGAACATCTTTTCCGAGGTCCAGTACGTCGTAGCTGTAGTTTTCCAGAAGGACCTTTACGATATTTTTTCCGATATCGTGAATATCCCCCTTTACCGTAGCCAAGATGATGGTTCCCTTCTTCTCCTGCTTCTGACCGCTGGCATCCATCTTTTCTTTGATGATCTCAAACGCGCCTTTCGCAGCCTCCGCGCTCATCAGAAGCTGCGGCAGGAACATGGTGCCTTTCTCAAAGCCTTTTCCCACAACATCGAGTGCCGGAATGATCTGGCTATTGATGACATCCAACGCATCCTGGGTTTCCAGAAGTTCTCGCGCCGCATGTACCGCCTGATCCTTCAGGCCTTTTACAATGCTGGCATGCAGATCAGAAGTTCCCTGACCGCCTGCTGCTCCGGCTGCGCTTCCTGCTGCCGAACCGCCATTTCCAGTCACCGCGCTCTGTCCCAGGCTTGCTACCTGACCGCTGTAGACGGAAATGTACTCACTGCACTGCGGGTCTAAATTCATCAGCGCGCGGAAGCTGTAGTACGCACGCATCATCGCCTCGGAATTCGGATTGATGATTGCAGCGCTTAAGCCATTCTGCATCGCCATGGTGAAGAACGCCGCGTTGATAATCTCTCGCTGCGGAAGTCCGAAGGAAATATTGGACACACCTAAAATGGTCTTTCCATGGAGTTCATCACGCACCCGTCGTAATGTTTCCAGTGTCGTGATGGCGCCCTGGCTGTCTGAACTTACCGTCAGGCAAAGCGCATCGATCACGATATCTTCCGGTCCGATGCCATACTCGGCTGCGGTCCGGTAAATCTTCTTTGCCACCTCGATACGGCCTTCCGCGGTTTCCGGGATACCGCCCTCATCCAACGCCAGTGCAACTACAACACCGCCGTATTTCTGCACCAGCGGGAATACGGTGCGCATGGATTCTTCTTTGCCGTTGACAGAGTTGATGAGCGGCTTTCCGTTGTATACACGCATAGCCCGCTCCATAGCTTCTGCATCGGTCGTGTCGAGCTGAAGCGGCAGGTCGATGATGCTCTGCAGTTCCCGCACTACTTCCTCTAGCATAGACGGCTCGTCGATTTCCGGAAGACCTACGTTTACATCCAGCACATGGGCACCGTGATCCTGCTGGGTCACACCTTCGCGGAGAATGTATTCCAGGTTGTGGTCACGCAGGGCCTGTTTGAACTTGGATTTTCCGGTCGGATTGATGCGCTCTCCGATGATGACCGGATTTTTGCCGATCTCCACTGCCTGTGCAAACGAAGAAACCACGGTACGGTTCTTTTTCGTAACCGGAACCGGCTGTTTATCCCGGCAGCGCTCTGCCACCATGCGGATATGCTCCGGCGTGGTACCGCAGCAGCCGCCCACAATGCGGGCACCCATATCCACGATTTCTTCTACGGTCTTTGCGAAATGTGCCGCATCGATATCGTAAACGGTCTTTCCATTCTCGCTTCTTGGAAGACCTGCATTCGGGTTGATCATCACCGGAGTGGAGGAAACCTCCAGAATGTCCTTCAGGATTTCTTTCATCTGAACCGGACCAAGTCCGCAGTTCATGCCCAGAACATCCACACCAAGGCCCTCTAACATGGCTACGATCGAAGCCGGACTTCCACCGGTTAACAGCTTTCCGCGCTCATCAAAAGTTACCGTGACAAAAATCGGGAGATTGCAGCTTTCCTTTGCCGCCAGCACCGCTGCCTTGGTTTCATAGCTGTCGCTCATGGTCTCGATGAGGACAAAATCCGCACCTGCATCCGCACCGATCTCCACCACTTCCCGGTAAATCGCATAGCAATCTTCAAAAGCCAGGTCGCCCATCGGTCTTAGCAGCTTTCCGGTCGGTCCCATATCCAGACCGATCCAGGCCTGCTTTCCACTCTGGCGGATCGCTTCTTTCGCGTTTGCTACTGCCGCGCGGATCACCGGCTCCAGCTGAAACTCGGTTGTTTCATTATATTTTAAGCGGTCAACACCGAAGGTATTGGTTGTCACGATATCCGCGCCAGCCTCCAGATAAGCCTTGTGGATCTTCACAAGCTCCTCCGGGTGGGTGATGTTCCAGGTGCCCGGAAGCTCTCCCGGTTTTAAGCCCGCTTCCTGTAAAAGGCTTCCCATTCCTCCGTCACAAAACAGGATGCGTTTCTGTAGTTCCTGTACTATATCCATAACCAAACTCCTTCGTGTTTTCATTTTTTTCATTGTCAGGCAAACAATGACCGTTGCTACTTTGTATATCTGCCTTGTCTCAAACTGCACGAAAAGGCAAACGAATGACGCCAAACACCAACTCTTGCCGCTTCGTACGCCTGTATTGTCCGAATTTTACCTGCGATACGCGCAGTCCCGCTTTGCGCAGACTTCGCACCCCTGCACCGTGCAGTTTCTCGGCAGGCGGCTCAGTCCGATGACCGCGGTCACCGATTTGGATGGTGCCATAAGAAGGCTGTCCGTCAGCGTCACACCGATCCGTTTTGAAAGTTCCAGTGCCGGTGCGATCTGCCGCTGGCATTCCAGCGGAAAATCCCCATAGCCCGGACTGAATCTCGGGCGCAGATACCAGCCCTTTTCCTGATAGGCTTCTTTCAGCTTCTGGTTTTCTTCGTCGCAGAAGGTCTCCAGCATGGCAACCGATGCCGCCTGCATGACCACCGCCTTGCTCATCTGGATCATATTATAGCGGTGCAACAATACATCCACCTGACTGCCAAGCGTTGCCGCAAACAACAGGATCTGCTCACAGTCCTTTAGATTCCGCTCCAGGCTTTTACTCCTTGTCTGAAAACAGGTCATATCGATCACGTGGTCCTGAATAGACAGCGGATACTCCCTCCAGGTTACCCGCGGGGAAGCTACCTGCTCCAGTTCCTGCTTGCACTGGGCGATCAGGACTTTCGTATTTTCATCTGGCACAATTCCATTTTTGCAGCCAAGATAGCGCAAAAGTTCCCGGTCATTCCACTGAAATGTATTTCCCATGAATAAAATTTCTCCGTAGTTTCTGGTCTCTGTTCACGCATGTAAGCCATTCAGCCCTTGCCAGTGAACAAAAATCCATATTTTTCCTACCGTATGATCTCAGAAAGGCTGTTTTTGATCTGCGCAGCCACATCCGGCTTATTCATGGAATAAACGTGAATGCCGTTCACATGGTTTGCGATCAGGTCGATGATCTGCTCCGTCGCATAAGCAATACCAGCCTGCTTCATGGCTGCCGGGTTATCTCCGAAACGGTCTACGATCGCCTTAAAGCGTGCCGGAAGGTAAGTTCCGGACATGGAACAGATGCGTTTGATCTGGGCTACATTGGTTACCGGCATGATGCCTGCGATCACCGGAACCGTAATGCCTTTCTCGCGAACCCGGTACAGATAATTGTATAAGATATTATTGTCAAAGAACATCTGGGTAGTCACAAAGTCGCAGCCAGCCTCAACCTTTTCCTTCAGATGCTGAATGTCTTCGGTCTTGTTTGCAGATTCCACATGCCCCTCCGGATAGCAGGCAGCACCGATGCAGAAATCGCCGGATGCCTTGATCTCCGCAATCAGCTCGGAAGCATAGCGGTAATCCTTCTCTACCTTGCCGTCCTTCGGGATATCGCCGCGCAGAGCCAGTACATTTTCAATGCCCTCTGCCTTTAACTGATTCAGAACGGAATGCACCTTCTCCCGGGTAGAGGAAACACAGGTCAGATGCGCCAGCGGGGTTACGCCCTTCGCCTTTAAAGAAGCGGCAATGTTCACCGTGTACTGGCTGGTTCCGCCGCCGGCACCGTAGGTAACGCTCATGAATGCCGGATTCAGCTTTGCAATCTCGAAAGCGGCTGCCTCTACAGACTCATATTTGTCCTCCGTCTTCGGCGGAAACACCTCAAAGGAAAGTGTCGGTTCGTTTTTTGCAAGAATATCTCTGATCTTCATCGGTATAAAATCCTCTCTTCATACTTGTTTTGGTTCAATCCACAATCGGTCTGAATTAAAAAATCCCTATCAATGCGTTCACCAGACCGCCCACCAGACTGATGATCCAGAACAGAACCACAATGAACACATACAGAAAAACCAGTTTTTTCACCGGATTTTGGGTTTTTGCATCCGTTTTTTTCGCGGTCATTTTCCTGTCAGCAGTTTCCGTTGTTCGCGGAGTGTTCACTGCAGGCTTTGCTGGTTTATATGCCGCCTTTTGCTTTCCGGTCCCGTTTTTCACAGGATCCGGATCTTCGTTGTGATAGCTGCAGTGCATTTCATGCTCTGGATGCCGCTCATTCAGATAGTAGGTTACATTCATATACACCGGGTCCTTCACCCAGGATCTGCATGCACTGCAGTAATGGGCATGTTTCATCACCTGGTCGCACACCGGACAAATTCGCTGCATCATAAAATGGCACCCCCTCACGCGATTTGTTCTTTAGTATAGCATAACATTTTGAGATTTTCCATTTTCTACGCAATATTTTCCAAAAACAACAATATCGTTAACATAATAGGACCGTAGAAATCGCCTTCGGCAACTTCCACGGTCCATCGTTTTTCAATGATATTGTTCCTTCAGCGCCTCGATCGCAGCCTGCACCTGGTTATCCCGTTCTAACGGGATATCATACTGTCCGATGAGGTCTTCGTCAATCTGCTGCTCGACTTCCACATCCGGGGTCAGGCCTTTTTTATGCAGGTCATGACCGGCTGGTGTGTAATAGTGGGCAGTCGTGATCTTGACTGCAGAGCCGTCGGTTAACGGGATCAGGCTCTGCACGATTCCTTTTCCAAAAGAGGTAGTTCCAACCAGAGTGGCTGCACCATAGTCCTGGAGAGCACCGGCAAATACTTCTGCCGCACTGGCGGACTGTCCGTTGATGAGAACAGCAATCGGAACATTCAGCTCATGATCATCTGCTTTTGAGAACACGCCATCTTCCGTGCTCGTCCCCCTGACATCATGGCGGGTCTGACCGTCCTGACAGTAATAGCGTTCTTCCTGCCCGGTCTTGGTTGCAGTGGAAAGAATGGTGCCGTCATGCTGGTTTTCCGGCAGAACATATGCAGCCATCTCTACACAGGAGGTCACCACACCGCCCGGGTTGTCGCGCAGGTCAATAACCAGACGTTCCATTCCCTGCTGTTCCAGATCTGAAACGGCATCGATAAACTGCTCTGCCGTTACGGTATCAAACTGGGTTACCAGGACATAGCCGGTCTTGTCCGGCAGCATCTGGTGTTCTACAGTTGCCACTTCTACCATGCGTCTCTGAATGTGAAGCGGGATTTCTTCCGTTCCGCGCAGCACCGTTACATCAACATAGGTGCCTTCCTCGCCGCGGATGTATTCCTGAACCAGAATATCGAGTTCTTCCTCGGCCGCAGAGACGTCTTTTACTTTATAAAGAATATCGCCTTTCTGCATCCCTGCCTCTTCCGCAGGGGAACCCGGGAATACGCGGAGTGCCGTCACAATTCCGGTCTGGACATTCTTGCTCACCAGAACACCAATGCCGCAATAAACACCGGAAGTCTCTTCGGTTAAAGAACTGTACTCGTCCGGCGTATAATATACCGTGTACGGATCGTCCAGCCCAGCCAGCATGCCTTTGTAGATGCCGGTTTCCATCTGCTGTGCGTCCTCATCAAATAAAAAGTAGCGGTCTATGATCTGCTGCAACACGGAAATTTTTGCATCGACCTGTTTTAAATCGACCCGGGTGCGCACCGCATCGCTTCCGGTTCCAGAAGCTTTGGTATCCTGAACCTGGCTTTCGATCACCGTCCGCCCGATCACGGAAATACCAGTAGCTACGCCTACAATGCCAAAGCCCGCGAGTGCAGTCACAAGGGAACCTGCTAAAACGCCTTTCCAAAATTTTGTCTTGCCCTTATTCTCTTTTTCCAATGATGTCACCTCGTTTATTCTGTTTCCCTTTACGGACTTACATAAGACTGCGGATTTACATACCGTCCGCCGGACCGGATTCCAAAGTGCAGGTGAGATCCCGTGGAATACCCCGTGGAGCCAACCTTTGCAATGGTCTGTCCCTGTTTTACGGTCTGGCCTTCCGATGCCAGCAGCTGGGAGCAATGCATGTATACCGTGTATACACCGCCTCCATGGCTGATCATGATGTAATTTCCCGCAGAATAGCTGTAGGTCGATACGACGACCGTGCCGGATGCTGCCGCCACAATCGCTGCCCCGGTCGATGCCGGGATATCGATGCCCTGATGGTTGCTGGACGCTCCCTTGGTCGGTGAGGTTCTGCTTCCAAAACCGGAAGAAATTCTGCTGCTGGATGGACATGGCCACTTAAAGCTAATATTCCCAAGACTGGCAACATTATACGATGCGGCTTTATCCGTAGCGGAAACCTTTTTTCCTTCGGCTTCTGCTTTCTTGCGCGCCTCTTCTTCTGCCTTACGGGCTGCCTCAGCCTTCTTGCGTTCTTCCTCTTCTTTCCGCTTGATCTCTGCCTCGATCTGCTTGATCTTGTTTTCCTGGGCAGCCAGATCAGCATTGTACTGGTCTACCTGGCTCTGCGCCGTATCGATCTGACCGGCATAATTCTGCATTTCCTTATTTTTCTGGGCACGCAGCGTCTTAACCGACTCCTGCTTGGCCCTGGTCTTCTCCTGCATATCCACAAGAGCCGCCTTATCGTCCTTTAATTTCTGCTCCTCATCCGCAATAGCCTGCCTGGTAGCTGCGTATTCATCCAGCTTTTTCCGGTCATAATTCGACATCTTGTTGATGTACTCCGCCCGGTTCATCAGCTGTACCATATCTGTCGACTGAAACAGCATGTCAATATAGTTGGTATTTCCCTGTTCATACATATATTTGATGCGCAGCTTCATATCGGCATACTGTTTGTTTTCTGTCTCTTTCGACTGTTCCAGGGCAACTCCCGTGTCGGCGATCTCCTGCTCTTTCGTGCTGATCTGGGAAGAAAGCTCATCGAGTTCTCCTTCCAGTTTGGTCAGGCTGCCATCCAGTTCTTTCACATAAGCAGCCGCATCATTCTTTAATCCTTCCAGGTTTTTGATCGTCGCCTGTACTTTTTTCTTTTCTTCTTCAATGGAGCTGACTTTCTTTTTCGCCGCTTCCACATCCTGTTTCGTTGCGTATGCAGTCTGGAACGAAGACATCGCCATGGCAGCACCAATCAGCGCCGCCGCAATGCGTTTTCGTATTCTTTTCCAATTGCAGTTTCCCGCAACGGTCATATCTCTATTGTTTTTATGCATGCTTACACCTTCATATACTTACGGATGGTGAAAAAGCTTCCCAAAAAGCCGATTCCCACGCCAAGGAGCATGGATGCCCCGATCATAAGCGGGTAGATCTGTGCTACCGGAATAAAATAGAACAGATCCGACAGAACCTGAAACCGCTCCGATAAATAGACGATTCCCTTCGTATAAAGGAAATAGTTGCCAACTAACGGAATCAGGGCACCGACCAGACCGATCATCACACCTTCTACGATGAACGGTGCACGGATCATAAAATTGGTGGCACCGATCAGACGCATGATCTGACATTCCTGTTTGCGAAATGCCGCTGCCACGGAAATGGTGTTGTTGATCAGGAACAGCGAAACCGCCAGCAGCACACCGATGATCAGGGAGGATAACACGCCGATCACCCGGTTAAAGCCGGCAAAGCCTGCCACAGCCGTATTGGAGTAATTCACCTGACGCACTCCGTCTAAGCTCTGTAAATAAGCCACCAGATCATTCTGCTGAGAAATATCGTTTAAAAAGATCTCATAAGAAGCAGAACCGGCAAGCGGGTTGTCGTCCACGAAACCTTCTGCCAGTTCCTCATGCCCTGCAAAATATTCCTCTTTAAAGGAATTCCAGGCATCCTCCGCAGAGATATAGTACATCTCCCGGATTTCCGGACGCTGGTGGATGACTTCGCCAAGACTCTGAATGTCTTCCTCGGTCATGTTCTCATTGAACAATACCGTGATACCTACGGTGCTCTCCACATGCTTTACCATATACTGGATGTTGGCAATGATGGAAAAAAACAGACAAAACAAAAAAATACATGCAGAAATCGTCGCTACAGAAGCAAGCGAAAACCAGATATTTCTGCATATATTTTTCATGCCCTCTTTCATGCAATACCAGAATGTACTAATCTTCACGGTTTGATCCACCCTTTCTTTCGTCACTCACCAGACGTCCTTTGTTCAGGGTGATGACCCGTTTGCCCATCTGGTCTACAATTTCCTGACTGTGTGTTACGACCACAACCGTAGTTCCAAGCGCATTGATCCGCTCCAGAAGCTTCATGATCTCTGCTGCATTCTCATGATCCAGGTTTCCGGTCGGCTCGTCCGCAAGAAGTACCTCCGGCCGGTTGATCAGGGCGCGGGCAATGGCTACACGCTGCTGCTCGCCTCCGGAAAGCTGCTGCGGATAACTTTTGTACTTTGCGGAAAGTCCCACCAGCTTTAACATCTGCGGAACGTCTTCCCGGATCTTTCTGGTAGAAGCACCTACCACTCTCTGGGCAAATGCTACATTTTCAAATACTGTCCGGTCTTTCAAAAGCCGGAAGTCCTGAAATACAACGCCAAGTCTGCGGCGGTATTTCGGTATGTAACGACGCGGCATCTTCTGGAGATCCATATCGTTTACAACGATCCGGCCGGAGGAAGGTTCTGCCTCTTTCATCAGAAGGCGGATCAGGGTTGATTTTCCTGATCCGCTCCGTCCCATGATAAAGACAAACTCTCCGTCCTGGATGCGGATGTCAATGTCTTTCAATGCCTTGCTTCCATTCTCATAGGTTTTACTTATATTACAAATTTCTATCATGATTAATAATCCAGGTTCTCCATGTATTTCATATACTTCACAACCATTAACGCGATTTTAAAGGTGATAGCATCCTCAAATACCCGAAGGTCCAATCCGGTGCTCTTCTGAAGTTTATCCAGACGGTAAACCAGCGTGTTTCTGTGGATGTAGAGCTGACGGGAGGTCTCGGATACGTTTAAGCTGTTCTCAAAGAACTTATTGATGGTGGTCAGCGTTTCCTCATCGAACTCATCCGGGGATTTGCCATCGAAAATTTCGCGGATAAACATCCGGCACAGCGGCAGCGGCAGCTGATAGATCAGGCGGCCGATTCCCAGGGTTCCGTATGCAACCACATTCTTTCCGTTGTAGAAGATCTTGCCTACATCCAGGGCCATCTTTGCTTCCTTGTAGGAGCGGGAAACTTCCTTGATGTCGTTAACTACGGTACCGTAAGCCACGCGCACTTTGGTCATGGCCTCGGAGCTTAACATATCGAGGATCACGCTGGCAGTCTTGTCCAGGTCTGCATAGTCCTCGTTCGGTTTTACTTCTTTCACGAGAATGATGTTCTTTTCATCGACTGCGGTGATAAAGTCCTTGGTCTTGGTTGCAAACAGGCTGCGGACAGTCTCAAGCGCATTCACATCCTTTTCCTGCCTGGTTTCGATCAGGAATACCACTCTGCGGACATTGGTCTCAATGTGCAGCTTTTTCGCACGATTGTAAATGTCAACTAACAGCAGATTATCAAGAAGCAGGTTCTTGATGAAGTTGTCCTTGTCGAAACGCTCTTTGTAAGCGACCAGCAGGTTCTGGATCTGGAACGCTGCCAGCTTTCCTACCATGTAGACATCGTCACTGCTTCCCTTGGCAAGCAGAATGTATTCCAGCTGATGCTCATCAAACACCTTAAAGAACTGGTAACCCTGGATCACCTGGCTGTCTGCCGGTGAATCCACAAAGGAAAGAATGGAATTTTCGTACTCTTCTGCCTCTGGAAATGTGGAAGCCAGCACCTTGCCCTCTGTGTCGCAGATACACAGATCAATTCTGGTGATTCCCTTCAGGCCGTCGATGGTTGTCTGAAGAATCTGGTTTGAAATCATAATATTCACTCCTTAATCCTTATTTCGTAATACCGCCCCGTTTTGTAAAATCGCACAAACATAAAAGGACCCATATCGTATATTTTAATGCACTTTGCAGAAAAAAGCAAGCAAGTATCCAATACTTGCCTGCCTTTTTTGATGTTTTATTGTCTAAATTCAATAAAATCTTTTCAAAATTTTTTCTGTACATCAGGATATTTTCTTTGCAAGTACGTTTAGGAGTTTTGCTCCTTCTCCCCGGTCTTCATCTTCTGTAGTCCAGATCTTTAAGATTTCCAGACGACCCGTTTCTGTTAAGATGCGCTCCAGTTCTTCTTTTGTATATTCGCAGAAGTACCGTCCGCTTCTCTGTCCCTCAAAGTCTCCTTCCTGGAAGGAAAGGAATAAGATTCCGTTCTGGCACAGTGCCTCGGTCAGTTTTTCCAGGATACCCGGCAGTTCCTCCTCCGGTACATGGATCAGCGCTTCGTTCCCCCAGATGCCGTCAAATGCATCGTCAAACTCCATGTCTTCATAATCCATGCACAGCACCTCCAGGCCTGTGTGGATCTCTGCAAGCTTACACATTTCCTCGGAAGCATCCAGTGGAGTTACATCAAAGCCCTGCTCGTAAAATGCCAGGCTGTCGCGGCCGGAGCCGCACCCGAGATCCAAAATGGTGTCGCCATCGATTTCGCGGAGTTCCTCTAAGAACTCCTCCCGCTGCGACTCCATGTCACGATCTACCGTATCCTCAAAAATTCGCGACGCATACTTATTATAGTATTCTATCGTGTCCAAAACTATCCTCCTATATTCTCTCTATGGTTTTCTCCGTAATACGGATCTTATTTTCTTTCAGTAATTTGCCGACTGCGCGCTTAAATGCGTTTTTGCTCAGTTTAAATTCCCGCATGATGGTTTCTGGTCTTGCCTTGTCATTGAACGGCAGAACTCCGTCAAATTCATCGATGACCTTTAATACAAGCTCGGCATCCTCATCCATCTGCATGTAGGCTTTCTGACGCGGGCTTAAGTCCAGCTTGCCGTCGTCACGTACCTTCACAACACGTGCTTCGATCACATCGCCCAGATGGAAATCTCCGTAGAGCTCCTTTTTCGGGATGAGGCCGTAATAGCGGTTATCCACTGCCACAAACGCACCAAGGTTCTCATTGATCTCGTAGATGGTTCCCTGTACTTTATCATCTTTCTTGTACGGGGACTCTGCACTCATGTAAGAATATACATTCATGGTCGCTGCGAGTCTCTGGCTCTTGTCCACATAAAGCGCAACCAGGCAGTTTTCGCCCTGACGCACCTTGTGGTTCTGCTCCTTAAACGGAAGCAGCAGGTCCTTCTCCAGCCCCATGTCGAGGAATGCGCCGATCTTTGCCACATCCTTTACGGTCAGGACTGCAGTCTCTCCAACCTGTAATTTCGGACGGTTGGTGGTTGCAATAAGACGGTCCTGGGAATCCTTGTAAACAAACACTTCCAGGCTGTCGCCCACTTTTGTGCCTTCCGGCACCTGTTTTTTCGGCAGGAGCACCGAGTTTTTATCGGTCTGGCTCTCGCCAAGATACACTCCGAATTCTTTTTCTCTCTGAACTACAAGGGGCTGTATCTTTCCTAATTCAATCATTTGGTTCTCTCTTTCTGGTCGTTCCTTCACGACCGCTTACCTGCCCGCAGCCATGCTGTTCACGCAAGCGTGCCCAGCATCGTGATTTTGCCGATGCTTCGCATTCCAAATCGGCAAAATCTGCTGCCACAACTGTATTGTACGGAATTTTCAGTGCAGAAAATTCCTACTCTGAACAGTAACTTCGCAGCCACACAATGGCATAAGGCTTTCCTTCTGTATCGCACAGGGCTACGGTATAGCACCCTGCTTCCACGCTGACGCGCGGTATCATGTTGTCGCCGAGGACTGCCGCTTTTTTGTACTCCACCCTAAGCTCCCGGATGCAAAGCCCTGCCGGCAATACCTCCCGCGCGATTTCCACATACTGGGCATTGTTCACATGGTGGTTGGTATCGATGTGATGCGCCGCCACTGCAATGACCGGATATTCCTCATATTCCGCCGGAAGCGGGATTCTTCTCGGTGCATAGTCCATCGGAAGTTTTTCCTCCTGCCCGATGCCATAAGCCGCCACATCTTCCTCCCCGACACGAACCGGACAGCCGGACTCCGTGTCAAAGAAAAACCAGTTGGAATTGGCCCGTACCAGATAATTGCCCTCCGGGTCCTGAATCGTAAAATTACGGTACCCGTAAATGCCCTTAAAGGCATACGGCCAGGTGCTCACCACGATCCGCTCTCCTAACTTCGGATAACGATCCACAATGATCTGCCAGGAAGACAACAGCCATGCCCGGTGCTTCTTTGTCAGGTAATCGATTCCCTGATTCAAGTCCTCCGACTGAAACGTCGAACAGTCCTGGAGATAGTTGATTACCCCGGTCAAAGAAAGCTTCCGCTCCTCATCTACCTCGCTGTAGCGCACCCTGCTGTCAAATGAATACATGATTGTCCTCCTTCTGGTCACGATATCCCACGGTTGTCTCACGGTCCCTGGATTTCTTCCGAGAAATCCGCAAAATGGAAATCGTCCCTTATTATCTCACATTCCTCGTGGATTCACAACTGTTTTTCTAAAAGAATTGTTAGAACTTTTTGTACAATACAAAAAAGCTTCCGAAAACCGGAAGCTTTTTCAGCTGGGCTACAAGGATTCGAACCTTGAAATGACGGAGTCAGAGTCCGTTGCCTTACCATTTGGCGATAGCCCAATAATAATCGGATATGAAGTTTTTGAACTGGGCTACAAGGATTCGAACCTTGAAATGACGGAGTCAGAGTCCGTTGCCTTACCATTTGGCGATAGCCCATCGCTGCAACGAGTGTTATTATATACGATACCACCCGTTTGGTCAAGCACTTTTTTCAAAAAATTTTATTTTTTTCAAATTTCCTGAAAAAGTGCCTGATTTACGCAGTTTTGACGCTCTGTTCCTCGCGCTTTTTTCCAATATCATTTACATACTGCTGTTTTCTTCTCCGGTTTCCGCGCTGCCTTTTGCAGTGTTCTCTTCATCGCTTTTGGAATCTGGTTTCGCAGTACTGCTTCCCTGATCTGCATCGTGACCGGTTTCTGTTTTCTCTTTTTGTGACTGTTCTGATGAATGCTGTATTTCAGAATCTGATTTGACATCTGCCTTAGAATCCGCTTTCGCATCTGATTTCAGTTCTGCTTTGACATCTGCCCCGGAATCTGCTTTCGCATCTGATTTCGTATCTGTTTTGGCATCTGCCCTGCTATTCTCATCCTCATCCGTATTCTCGTCTGTGTTCTCAGCATCTTTTTTGTATGCTTCAGAAGACTTAAGCTCCTCTGCAATCTCCGGGGCATCAAAATAGCCCTTTACGGTCGTAGCAGTCGTATCCCCCTTGCGGGTAATACCGCCCAGGACAAAACTGTACGTTTTTCCGCCTTCCAGGGCATCCGTCTCTACGATGCAGCTGTCACTTTCCGTTTCTTCGATCCGTGCTGCATAGGAATTCCCGTCCTCGTCCCGCACGGATACTGTCGGATTTTTCCAGCGGACATAATCTTCAAAATAAATGTAGATGCGGCCTTCCTCATAATCCACATAATCGATCTTTACCCTGCCCTGACGGATTTCCTCCTCTGTTTCCAATTCAGACTGTGACTCTGCCACGGTTTCAACTGCAGACGTTTTCTCTGCAGTGGTTTCTTCCGCTTTTTTCGATGTTTCCAAAGTTTCCGGTTCGGTTTCCACGCTGCTTTCGGTCGCTTCCGGTGTCTCCGTTTCCTGCGGTTTCGTATCCGCATCCCGTGAAGATTTCGCCTCATCCGCAAATTCTCCCAGACTTAGGGAATCCTTCGTGATCTCCCTGGCGATTTCTTCCATGTTCATGGTAGAAAGCCGCTTCATATCATCTTGCGTTAAGTTCCGGTTCTGGTCGATCAGTTCCTTTAAAAAATAAGCCTTTCCGTAAGAAATCCCATACGTATCCGCAAGACTGCGTACTTCATCCGCTTCGATCACCTGCTGGTCATAGACGACTGCATCCACCTGGTTTTCCTTTAATGTCTGTTCAATGTCTTCCACCACGCTGGTGCGCAGGGCGGATGCCTTTTTCACGCTGTCGTTGCTGACGGTGACCAGAATCGCATTGTCCAGATCATCCAGATAACCATGCGTCACCATGGATCCGATCACTGCATTGACCGCCACGTTGAGTTCAACACCTTTGAGGTCCATATCTTCCATGATCGTCCTGGCATCTGCATTCAGAGGCTCCGCCTTTAAGATCCGCTTTTTGCGGCTGATGGAAAGCTCTACACTCGGATTGACATCGATTCCGATTACAGAATCGATCTGGCGGTTCTGGTACTGATAATGCCAGGCACCTCCACCTGCTGTCACAAGACACAGACACGCTGCTGCGACCGCTGCCATGCCACGGATATGGCGCTGCAGCGTTATGATTTTTTCCTGACCGCGGTCCGCCTGCAGCCTTAGCTGCGGCACAGAGAGATCCAGTTTTTCAAAGACATCCGGCGTGAGCGCATCCAGAGCCGATTTCAGGTGCTGTTCAATTTCCTGGCTGCTCATGTTCCGGCTGCCCATTGTCTGGCTTTCCGTTTCCTGGCCGTCCGTTGTCTGTCCACTGGTTTCCTGTTGTTTCCTTTCCCGGTCACCATGTTCCAGTTTCTGCGTCTTCCTGTCCATATGCGCTCACACCTCCTCTCTCAGATAATTCTGCAGTTTTTTCATAGCCCGGTTATACTTCGACAGTACCGTAGCGAGCGGCATGCCAAGCCCGGAAGCGATTTCCCGATGTTTCAGACCGGAAGATGCATGCAATAAAACGATCTGGCGTTCATCTTCCTTCAAAATTTCCAGTGCCGCCTCTAATACCATGGCATCCGTCATCTGCTCAAGCGGAAGGCAGAGTTCTCCGGTCTCTTCGCCGGAAAGCTCATCCAGTCCCACATCTGCCATGCGTTTCTGATCCCGAAACTTCATATAACACAGATTCCGGGCAATGGTAAACATCCACGCAAGGGGCTTTCCCTGCGGCTTATAGCTGGCCGCAGAAGTCCATATTTTCAGATAGGTTTCCTGCAGAACTTCCTCCGCATCCTGCGGATTTTTCAGGATCGATAAAATAAAACTATATACACTCCTGTCTGTCTCCAGATAAAGCTGGTGAAACGCTTCCCGGTCACCCTCTGCTACCTGTTTTAAAAGTTCCTCCTGATTCAATCGACTGTTCCTTTTCCTTCCTCACAATCATTTAATGCGTTCCCGGCAATTCTTATTGCAGAAAATAGTAATTTATTCCTGATGTTCTTCCTGCCGGTAGCTGTTTTCCACCGTAACAATGCAGGCGCAGCGGCTATCCCGCTCCCGCACCTTTTCGCAGACCTGCCTGGTCAGTTCTTCCCGCATCTGTCTGGTATAATCCCGCGGCACCACCAGATCAAAGATCAGGTTGATGCGGGTCGGACTCTGGACAATACGAAAATCATGCAGAGTCAGACGGGAATCCAGATGCAGGATCACATCGATGGTCATCTCTTTTAAAATCGCCGCAAGTTCATTGTCGGTCTCAACCGGATCCATGTGGATGACCAGAAAAATACCAAGCTTTTCCATCGCATCGCGTTCAATCCGATCCACCACCGCATGCGACACTTCAATATCGACCTTGCTCGGCACCTCCGCATGGATTGATGCCATGCTGCGGCTTGGCCCATAGTTGTGCACGATCAGATCATGGCTGCCAATGATTCCGTCATAGCTTTCCACAAAATCAGAAATTTTTTTGTAAACCTCCGAATCGATGGCCTCGCCCAGAAGCGGAGCAAGTGTATCCTTCGCAATGTTGATGCCCGCGATCAGGACCAGAACCGAAACCACCAGACCAATGATGCCATCGATGTTAATATGGAAGAAACGGAATACCAGCAGAGACACGATCGTCGCTGAGGTCGCGCCCACATCTCCCAGGGAATCCGCAGCAGTTGCCATCATCACCGTGGAATGGATCTTCTTTCCCAGCTTCCGGTTATAGGAGGCCATCCACAGTTTCACCAACACAGAAAACACCAGAATTCCAACCGAAAACAGACTAAAACTCAGGGTTTCTGGATGCAGGATTTTTTCAACCGCAGTCTTTAAAAGCGAAAAGCCTACCTGAACAACCAGAAAGGCAACCACAAAGGCTGCAATATATTCCATGCGTCCATGTCCAAATGGATGCTCCTCATCCGCCGGTTTTTCCGCCATACGCACCCCGACAAATCCGATGATCGAGGACGCCGCATCCGATAAGTTATTAAAGGCATCTGCCATAACCGAAATACTGTTTACCAGAAATCCCGCAAATAACTTGGAGCTGAACAAAAAGAGGTTGCAGCAGATTCCAAGAATACTCGCCAGCATTCCATATGCAGTCCTTACCTTTGCATTTTCTACATTTTCATAGTCTTTTACAAATCGTTTTACTAAAAAATTGATCATAATCTTTTCAACGCCATACCTTCCTCACAAGCCTTTACTCATAAAATACCTTCTGCAGACAGAGACCTTCCGCCGGCGCCGTATAACCAGCAGCCTGCCGGTTCAGTGCCGCAAGGATCTCCGGCATCGAGCCTGCATCCCGTTTTCCAAGCCCTGCCTCGATCAGGGTTCCAGTCAGAATGCGTACCATATTCTGCAAAAATCCAGTTCCTTCAAATTCCAGCTTCACCAGACTGCTGCCCGCATCCTGCTTTACGTCAATCCGGTAAATGGTCCGCACGGTAGATTTTTTCATCTTCTTATTTCCACAAAAGCTCCTGTAATCGTGGGTTCCGCAAAGAAGCCCCGCCGCTTTCTGCATCGCATTTACATCCAGTGGCTGGCCAAGTCCATAACAGGTCCGGCGGGAAAATACATCGCGCTTTGCCCCGGTTTCGATCTGATAGGTGTAGATTTTCTTCACCGCACTCAAGCGGGCGTGGAAACGCTCCGGTGCCGGTGTCAACTCGGTTACGGCGATATCGTCTGGAAGATACTGGTTACAGTAATCACGGATCCAGTCTGCCACAGCGAACTGTTTCCGATCGTGAGCCCCGTTTTTGTGCCAGTCATTTTTCTGGTTTTTTTCCTGATTCGGTCCGCCATTCTGATTCTGGCTTCCCTCCGGTTTCCAGCTATCCGGCAGGTGAAAGTTTGCCACCTGTCCCATCGCATGCACACCGGCATCCGTACGTCCGGAGCCATGCACTTCCACAGAAAATCCCGTCATGCGCTCCAGCATCTTTTCCAGCTTCCCCTGGATCGTATTTTCGGTGTTGCCCTGCTTCTGCCAGCCATCGTACCGGGTGCCTTCATATTGTATGATCATTTTGTAATTTTGACTCATAAGCGCTCCTTAATCAGATAAAATCACATCAGCAGACCCAGAAATGCCGCCGAATGGCGGCATTTCGTGGCCTGCTGCTTTTTAATCAAACTTATTTCAGAATCCCGCACGCCTCAATCGCTGTGATGCCCTTCTTTAACTCCGGCTCATTCTGGACGAGTGCCATGCGCACATAGCCTTCTCCGGATGGTCCGAATGCGCTGCCCGGTGTGACAAGCACTCCGCTTCGCTTTACCAGTTCCACCGCAAATTCTTCTGAATTTGTAAAGGTTTCCGGGATCGGTGCCCACACAAACATCGTTGCCTCCGGCTTTGGAATCTTCCAGCCGATGGCATTTAAGCCATCGCAGAGCACATCACGGCGTTTCTCGTAAGCTGCACGGGTCGTCTTAACGCAGGCCTGGTCGCCGGTGATCGCTGCAATCGCTGCCTTCTGGATCGGCAGAAACATGCCGTAATCCATATTGGATTTGAGAAGTTTTAAATGCTTCACGACCTCCGGATTGCCCACGCAGAAGCCGATTCGCGCGCCAGCAAGACCGTAAGTTTTTGAGAGGGAATTAAACTCGACACCAACCTCTTTTGCCCCCGGAAAACGAAGGAAGCTTCCGCAATGTTTTCCATCAAATACCAGTTCACTGTAGGCATTGTCGTGAAGGACAGTGATATCGTATTTCTTTGCAAATGCGACCAGTTCTTCATAGAAGGAATCCGGTGCCATCACAGCAGTCGGGTTATTCGGATAAGAAACGATCATAAATTTTGCACGCTGTGCCACATCCTCCGGGATATCGGAAAGGCGGATCACATAGCCATTTTCCTTTTTCTGCGGCATATAGTAAAGCTCTGCCCCGGCCAGACGCGGACCATCTGCAAATACCGGATAGCACGGATCCGGAACCAAAACCAGGTCACCCTCATCCACGATAGACATGGCGATGTGAGCCAGTCCCTCCTGGGAACCAAGCAGGGAACAGATCTCCGTGTCCGGGTCCAGCGCTACACCATAACGGCGCTCATACCAGCCGGAAACCGCCTGCAGCAGATCTTTCTGGTCATTGATCGCGTAAATATAATTGTTTTTATCGGCTGCCTCTTTGCAGAGCACGTCGAGAATATGCTTCGCCGGCGGAATGTTCGGCGCACCGATGCTTAAATCCAGCACACTCTCCCCGGCTTCCAGTCTCTGGCGTTTCATCTCGGCAAGTCTGGAGAAGACGCCCTCTCCAAACCGGTTCATTCTATTTGCAAATTTCATAATCATTCTCCTCCGTAACTCCGGCACATATCCAGGCTTCACAACCGCCTGAAACATTTTCCATTACATTTTGTGCCATCTCATATTTTTCATAAAAGATTAGGCTTATTCTACCACAGTTTATTTAAAAAGTCTCGACTAACTTTACAATTCCCCGCACATCCTCTATGATTAAAAAAGTCACAAATAAAGTTCAAATTAAAGGAGTTCACCATCATGCTTACCATCGGATGTCATCTTTCCTCCTCCCGCGGCTACCTTGCCATGGGAAAGGATGCCGTTAAAATCAACGCCAACACCTTCCAGTTTTTCACCCGCAATCCCCGCGGCGGGAAAGCGAAGGACATTGACCCGGAAGATGTCGCACAGTTTCTTGCCTTCGCAAAGGAACACAGAATCCACCAGATTCTGGCACATGCCCCTTATACCTTAAATGCTGCTTCTGCCGACGAAGGGCTCCGCGACTTTGCCCGCCGCACCATGGCCGATGACCTCGTGCGCATGGAATACACCCCGGGCAGCTGCTACAACTTTCATCCCGGAAGCCATGTCAAACAGGGGATGGAAGTCGGCATCGCCTACATTGCTGAAATGCTAAATGCTATTTTAAAGCCGGAACAGACCACCACGGTTTTACTGGAAACCATGGCTGGAAAAGGAAGCGAAGTCGGCGGGCGTTTTGAAGAACTGCGCGAGATCATCGACCGTGTGGAATTAAACAGCCATCTGGGCATCTGCCTGGACACCTGCCATATCTGGGACGGCGGCTACGATATTGCAAACCATCTGGATGAAGTTCTCGCCGAATTCGACCGGATCATCGGTCTGAACCGGCTTCGCGCCATCCACTTAAACGACAGCTTAAATCCCCTTGGTGCCCACAAAGACCGCCACGCAAAGATCGGGGAAGGCTGCATCGGAAAAGATGCGCTGATCCGCGTGGTGCAGCATCCGGCTCTGAAAGATCTGCCGTTTTATCTGGAAACACCGAATGAGCTGGATGGGTATGCGGCGGAAATCGCGCTGATGCGGGAGCATGCAAGGTAAACTGCAGGCATCCGCTGATTCAGAAAAATCCTGGTTCTGAACCGTATCCGTAAAACCTCAGCATAACAACAAAATGGAATCGAAGCCAGATACAGCATCCAGCTTCGATTCCATTTTTTCGATTCCATTTTTTGTATTCTGGTTGAATTATACTAGCTTCCTGTAACTTCTCCAGAAGTACAGCACCTCTGCCACTCCCGTGATTGCCCAGGAAAAGAAATACAAAAGATACAGTGAAGTAAGCGTATGGAAATGGGCGAAGATCGTAAATACCCAGATCACACGGAACACACAGGATCCCAGAATCACAATGATCGTCGGCGGGATACTCTTTCCGATTCCGCGGGATGCCGCAATGGAACAGTCCATGAATGCGGAAATCGCATAGGAAAAGCTCATGACATAGAGACGTTCCCGACCTGCGTGGATGACGGCTTCTTCCGTTGCAAACAGTGATAAGAATTCATGCCCGAACACAAGGAACAGAATGCCAAATGCTGCTCCGATCGCAAAAGCATAGGTCAGGCAGATAAAATAGCTTTTTAATACCCGGTCTTTCTTTCCTGCGCCGAGGTTCCGGCTCATAAAGCTGGCACAGGCAGTATAAAAAGCAAACATGGAATTGTAGACCAAAGGGTCTGTGTTTGCGGCCGCCGCGTTTCCGGATACGGTAACTGCATCAAACGAATTCACGCCTGCCTGCACAAACAGATTCGCGATCGCAAAAATGGCCTGCTGCAGACCGCCCGGGATTCCAAGCATTAAAACAGCCTGTCCAGCCACCTTGTGGTAGCGGAGTTTGCTGATTTGCAGCCTGCAGACATCTCTCCGGCACCACAGGTGATGCAGGATCAGTCCCGCTGACAGATACTGCGCCATAATACTGGCAATCGCCACGCCTTCTGCCGCCATATGAAACCCGATGACAAAGACCAGGTTCATAATCACATTCAGGATTCCTGCAATAAACAGGTATACCAGCGGACGTTTTGTGTCCCCTCTGGCACTCATCACGCCGTTGCCGAAATTGTAAAGTCCCAGCGCAGGCATACCAAGGGAATAGATCCGCAAATAGTTCACGGCACCATCCAGCAGTTCTTCCTTTGTATTTAACATGATAAGAAATGTTTTCGAACAGGTCAGCCCGATGATGCAGATCAAAAGTCCGGTCAGAAGACAGATCAGGCAGGAGGTATGGATCGTTTCCTGCGTTTCCCTCTGGTTTCCGGCTCCCAGGCTGTGGGCCACGCGGACATTGACTCCGCTTCCCATGCCGATCAGAAATCCGGTAAACAGCGTGACCAGAAGGCTGGTCGACCCAACCGATCCCAGCGCCCGGTAATCCGCGAAGCGGCCCACCACAGCCACATCGCTTAGGTTGAACATGACCTCTAAAAGCTGGGAAAAAATCAGCGGGCAGCTGAACAGAAAGATATTCTTCCAGAGAGACCCTTCTGTCATGCTGACCGCAAATGCCTGATTCTTCTTTGAATCCGTATGATTTAATTCGTTCGAGCCCTGATTACTGTTCATACAGCTTCAGACTCTCCATAATGATATCGACACAACGCTCGATTCCAAGCTTTCCGCTGTTTAAGCTCAGATGATAGTTTCTCGGGTTGCCCCACTCATTTCCGCTGTAATACTGGTAGTAATCGCGGCGCTTCTGGTCAATCTGGCGCATACGGTTTTCCATCTTCTTGGCGCTTTCCTGCGGCTCTAATGCTAACATACGCTCCACACGTTTTTTCATGCCAGCACAGATGAACACATGGAAGCCGTCCTCCACCAGAATATCGGAGCAACGGCCAATGATCACGCAAGGGCCTTCCTGCGCCAGTTTTTTGATGATCTGGGACTGGGCCATAAATACCTGGTCCGATACCGGAACTTCATATAAAGGAGAAAACGGATTCACGGATACATAATCGTGATCGATCCGCTCCTTGTTTCCAATGACTTCGTCGTGGCTGTGGAAGACTTCTTCGGAAATATTGCTGTCCTCTGCTGCCATAGAAATGATTTCTTTATCGTAAAACGGGATGCCAAGTTTTTCTGCCAGACGGAACCCCACCTCACGTCCACCGCTGCCAAACTCACGGCTTATGGTAATGACTCTGCTCATAATTGTTTCCTCCTCTCCGGTATCTTTCCCATTTTCCGAGAATGCTTCACACGATTCCATGTGCAGCACCCTGCTGCATTGTTTTCGGTCACCACACCCTTTCAAAAAGGCATGTACTGACACCGTAAACCGCACGGATACCGTGTCTCCATCTTAGCATGTTTGTCCACAGAAAGCTACCGCTTCCGACAAAATTATGCACCAATTTTCCTTAATTTTGTCGCCTGCTGCAATTTCACCCTTCTTCATCGGTCCATGGATTTATTCTGCCCCGGTGCGCCTGGAATTTTCCAGAAATTCATACGCGATCCGCTCATCCCCGTTTGCGAGGTGAATGATCCCGCATCTCTGGAATCCGTTTTTTTCCAGCACATGCTGCATCGGAAGATTATTTCTGTGCGTGTCGATCCGCAAATCCCCGCCGCTGTGCTTCGCGCACCAGCGGATGCAAAAAGATCCGGCTCCTTTTACCCGCCCCGGTGCTGCCACGCGGTGCATGACATGATAGTTTTCATTCCCGATCCAGCTTCCCTCATAGATCTTTGCGTAATCCGGATCTGGTCCTTCGGAAAAATAGAATACTCCGGCAAGGATTCCCTCTGCCTCACAGACATAACTTTTTCCTTCGCGGATATCTGCTTCTACCTGCTCCACAGGCGGATATGTGGTTCCCCACTGGCTTCCATTTCCGGTTTCCTGCATGAAGGTCCGCGCCTGTGCATATAACTTCAGGATTTCCTGCAAGTCCTGCGCTTTCGCTTTTCTTATTTTCATTTTTTCGCTCGCTACTGTTCACGCACGCATGCGCGGAAACGAGCTTTCCAATTCAAAAAACCGCACCCCGTGATCAGTAACTTCTACTCCATTCTTATTATTTGAGATTACGACTAACGGATGAAATTGGTTCTTGCCCGCTCTTCTCTTCCGATTGGTGCGGTAATTCCGGCTTTCTTTCCAGCCTCCAGGCACTTGATTACCCACGCCATGTTGCGTCCGAGGGTCCGCATGGTCTGCAGTCCTTCGAGATCCTGCATCACTTCTTCCGGTTTGTTGCCATGTACCATGTTCCAGTACTGAGAACCAACCGTTACCATGTTTGTGATGCCGAAATATTTATTTAACACATCAAAGGATGCTGTCGTTCCGCCGCGTCTTGCAGAAAGCACTGCCGCACCCGGCTTGTACGCAAAGGCACTGCCAGCGGAATAAAACAGGCGGTCCAGGAAGGAAAGCACTCTTCCGCTTGGATGCGCATAATAAACCGGGCTTCCGAAGATAAATCCGTCCGCATCTTTTGCCTTTGCAGCTACCAGATTTACCAGATCATCCTCAAACACGCAGCGTTTCAGCTTGCCGCATGCACCGCAGCCAATGCAGTCCCGGATCGCATCTTTTCCAAGCTGGATGATCTCGGTCTCCACGCCCTCTTCGTTCAATGCCTTTGCAGCCTCACTCAGTGCTGTAAAAGTACAGCCATGTTCGTTTCCACTTCCGTTGATCAGTAATACTTTTGCCATGTGAATCTTCTCCTTTCGTTCTATCCATTGTTTTTCGATTCGTCTTTTTATCTCTTTCAACCGGACAACCAGTTGTTCGATGCAGACAGCCGCAATCTGCCGGCATATCCTGGTTTTCCAGCCGCGGATCGTAACTCTTTCTACTTATTACAAGAGTCCTGCTGCCCGCATGAGATGCTTCGCCAGCACTGCCGTTGTCACCGCACCAACACCGCCCGGTACCGGAGTTGCCGCCTGGGCTTTCTCTAAAATGGTATCGTAATCCACATCTCCGCAGAGTTTTCCATTTTCATCCACGTTGATGCCAACATCGATCACAACTGCGTCATCGCCCACATAATCGCCGTTCAACATTTTCGCGCGTCCGGCCGCTGCCACCAGGATCTCCGCATTGCGGCAGGTTCCTGCCAGGTCTTTCGTTCTGGTGTGACAGATGGTGACAGTCGCATTTTCCTTTAACATCAACATGGAAAGTGGCTTTCCGACTACCATGCTGCGTCCCACGATCGTCACGCGTTTTCCGGTCATCGGAATCTCGGCTGCCTTCAATACCTCAATGACTGCCTCTGCGGTGCACGGCGCAAAGCCACTGTTGTCGCCCGCAAATACCTTCGCGATGTTTACCGGTGAAATTCCATCCAGATCCTTTTTCGGATCGATCATCTGCTCAATGTCCTTCTCGCAGATCTGCTTTGGCAGCGGACGAAGCAGCAAAATACCGGTCACATCCGAATCCTCATTGATTTTGGTGAATTCTGCCTTAAATTCTGCATCCGAAATGTCAGCCGGATACACATAAGACTGCACGCGCAGTCCGAAGTTCTCCATCTTCTTGGTTGCACCGCGCTCATAAGACATATCATCCGGGTTCTCTCCCACCCGTACAATAGCCAGTTTTGGTGCCTCCCCGGCTCTGTTTGCAAGCGCTGCCTGCACTTCTTCTTTGATCTTGGCAGAAACCTCTGCACCTTTCAATACTCGCATGGAATGTCCTCCCTTATATTCTCTCCGTATTCTGGAACTCGCTTCTTCTCCTTTGTGTATTTTCTATTTTAAAATACACAGAAGCCTTCAAACCACACTGCGTTATCCAACCAGCTGCTTAAACACCTTTGCATAGATCTCATCCGCCTGTCTGGTTCCCTCTTCGATCAGTTTTTTCGCCTTTGCATTCAGTTCTTCCGCCTTTTCCCGGTTTTTCATAGACTTTGTATTGATGTATACGTTCATAACTGCGCCGGTCAGTGCCGTTCTAGCAAACTGCACAGCCACACCGACATCCGACACAGCCATGCGACTGCCTTTCTCACCGAGGAATTCCAGGATCTCTATGGTTTCCAAAGCCTTTTCCATCATCTGAAGCGGTACCAGGCTTGCCGCAAGCAGGTTTTCTTCCATAATGCGTGCTTTTACCTGTTTTTCCTCCTCCGTAGAAGCTGGAAGACTGTAAGCCGCAGCCAGCGGTGCAAAGACTCTGGCATCCTGGTCTGCCAGATCCAGAAAATCATTCTGAAGTGCCTGCAGCTTTCCAATCAGCTCCTGCACCTCTTCTTCCACGTCTGCATATTTCTTTTTTCCAATTGTCAGATTCGATACCATCTGTCCCAGTGCTGCTGCCACCGAACCGCCCAGGGCAGACGCACCGCCGCCGCCCGGAACCGGCGCTTTCGATGCCAGCGTTTCAAGCCACAGTCCCATCCGTTCTTTCTCTATCATAATAAGGAATCCTCGCTTTCGTTCTTTTGCCTTTACTCTCTTTGGCTCTCTTGCGCTCGTCCTCGTGACGCAAGTCACTCGATTTCCTCGCCGTTCGCCACATTATACCATAGGAAAAGAAAGAACGCCAGTCCGTGAGTGGATTGGCGTTCCAAAATTTGCATTCGAAAGTCTGCACACATTTTTTCTGCTTCGTGCCTGCAATTCCAGTAAATCAGGAAACGTGTACTTGCTACCGCAGCTGTTCCATCGGGTCTTTTCCGAGAATTCCCGGCTCTGTCATGGTGTATGGGTTCAGCACGGTATTTAACTGTTCCGCATCCATCAGACCCTTTTCCAGAATCAGATCTCGTACCTGACGGCCGGTGCGCAGTGCTTCTTTCGCAATGTTTGCTGCTGTCTCATAGCCGACATACGGACAGATCGCGGTGATGACACCGATGCTGTTCTCTACCTCTTTGCGGCAGTGCTCCTTGTTCGCGGTGATTCCGGTAATACAGTTGTCCACCAACGTCTTGACTGCGTAGGTCAGCGTCTCGATCGATTCAAACAAATTATAGAAAATGATCGGCTCAAAGGCATTCAGTTCCAGCTGTCCGGCCTCTGCTGCCATCGTGATCGTCACATCGTTTCCGATGATATTGAAAGCAACCTGATTGACCACCTCCGGGATAACCGGGTTGATCTTGCCCGGCATGATGGAAGAACCATTCTGTCTCGCCGGAAGGTTGATCTCGCCAAAACCGGTTCTCGGTCCCGATGACATCAGGCGCAGGTCATTGGACATCTTGGACAGGTTCACGGCACAATTTTTCACAATGCCAGATACGGAGGCATAGCTGTCCAGGTTCTGAGTCGCATCGATCATGTCGTAGGACTGCACCAGCTCCTCACCGGTTAACGTGGACATATTTTTTACCACGCGGTGAAAATACTGGACATCCGCATTCAGTCCGGTTCCGATCGCGGTACCGCCCAGGTTTAAGCAGCGGATTTCTTCCTTCGCATTGTCGAACCGTCTGATATCGCGGCGGATGGCCGATGCATACGCGTGGAATTCCTGTCCCAGGCGGATCGGCACGGCATCCTGCAGCTGGGTTCTGCCCATCTTGATCACGGAATCAAACTCTTTCGCCTTGTCCATGAGTGCCTCTTCCAGGCGTTTCAGCTGCTCCTGCGCATTGCCAAGCAGCTTTAACGCTGCCATCTTTCCGCAGGACGGGAATACGTCATTGGTGGACTGTCCAAAGTTAACATGGTCATTCGGATTGACCAGCTTGTAATCGCCCTTCTTTCCGCCCAGGATCTCGATCGCGCGGTTGGCAATGACCTCGTTTGCATTCATGTTCAAAGAAGTTCCGGCACCGCCCTGGATCGGGTCTACGATAAACTGATCGTGCAGCTTTCCGGCAATGATCTCGTCGCAGGCCTGGGTAATGGCCGATGCCCGCTTCTTATCCAGCTCGCCCACCTCAAAGTTGGTGATGGCCGCCGCCTTTTTGATCTGCGCCACACTGTTGATCAGTTCCGGATGCATTTTCAGCCCCGTTATATTAAAATTCTCATAAGCACGAAGCGTCTGAACCCCATAATAGGCATCCTCCGGCACTTCCTTTTCTCCAATCGAATCGTGCTCCAGACGATATTTCTTTTCCTCTTCCTTCATGTTCCTGATCCTCCCATGTATCTTTTCGTCCAAATGTCCTGCCATACAAATATTCCATGCTTCCCTGCAGGCTGCTGCCGTTTTCTGCCATCTTGTTCCCGCATTTGTGTCCCGCAGCAGAATCTCTCTTATGTGGTTCTGACATTGTTTGTTCTTGACACCAGTATAATTTGGCACTACACTATTTTCAAATACTTATAAAATCATACTTTTTATAGATGTTTATCTATATCAGGAGGAAGTTATGTTTCAGGGGATGCGTTACGTTTACGAAGTTTACAAAGAAATGAGCTTTTCGAAGGCCGCCCGCAATCTGTTCATCAGCCAGCCATCGTTAAGCGCTGCCGTCAAAAAAGAGGAAGCCCAGATCGGTTTCCCCATCTTCGACCGCAGTTCCAATCCCATTCAGCTCACAGATCTCGGAAAAGAATATATCCGCTCCATCGAGATCATCCTGGATGTGGAAAACGGCTTTCAGAACTATATCAATGACATGCGGGAGATCAAAAGCGGCTCCATCTCCATCGGTGGCACCAACCTCTTCATTTCCTATGTGCTGCCGCCGTTCATTTCCAGATTTACGGAGCGCTATCCACAGGTTCACTTAAATCTGGTCGAGGCAACCACCGCAGAACTGACCGAAAAACTGTTTTCCGGCTCCCTGGACCTTTTGATCGACAACCAGAACATGGATCCTGCCGTCTACAGCAAACGTTTCTTTTGTGAAGAACACCTGCTGCTGACCGTTCCATCCCGCCTGCCCGTCAATGAGACGATGAAAAATTATTCCCTCACCGCTTCTGATATCCTGGAAGACCGGCATTTTAACTCCCGTATTCCACCGGTTTCCCTGGAACATTTCCAGAATGAAAACTTTCTCCTTTTAAAAGGTGGAAATGATACAAGAACACGAGCTGACCGGATGTTCCACAACGCGCACGTTCTTCCCAAAATCCGTTTAGAGCTGGACCAGCAGATCACCGCCTACAATCTCTCCCGGCACGGCATGGGGATCTCCTTCAGCTCCGACACCCTGATCCGCCATGTTCCGGACGCCGAAAACCTGGTGTACTATAAGCTCAACCACCAGGATGCTTCCCGGGAAGTGAACTTTTACTACAAGCGCAGCCGGTATATGCCAAAGGTAGTCAGCACGTTTCTGGATATGATCTGATCTTTGTGGGAAATTTTCGCACAATTTCCCACAATTTTTGCCAGCAAATGCTTTACCGATTATCTATAGTATCTATATCACTTATAGATAGTTGTCTATATCGTTTACGTTTACCCTTCCACAAGAAAGTGTCCTTTGGCATTTTCTGGCACTTTCTTGACATTTTTGTCCTCTGATTTTATACTTATTTTAATCAATTACATAAGGGGGGCTACCTATGAAAAAGATCCTGGAAGAATTCAAGGCATTCGCGCTGAAAGGCAACATGATCGACATGGCAGTCGCTGTAATCATCGGCGGCGCATTCAACGGACTGATCACCTCTCTGGTTGAAAACGTAGTCATGCCGGCATTAAGCCTGATCACCGGAAAAATCGACTTCAGCAACATGTTCATCGCCTTAAACGGCGAGCACTACACAACCCTGGAAGCAGCAAAAGAACAGACCTCCGTCATCGCCTATGGTCTGTTTGTAACCCAGCTGATCAATTTCCTGATCATGGCCTTTGTTGTGTTCCTGGTCATCCGTCAGCTGAACAAGCTGTACAAAAAACCGGCTCCGCCTGCAGCACCAACCGAGAAAGAATGCCCATACTGCAAGACCAAGATCGCGATCGCAGCAACCCGCTGCCCGCACTGCACTTCCATTCTTTCCGACGAGATTCAGAAAGAGGCGGCTGCTGCAGTCAAAGAAATTTAATTTAAATGCACGCAAAAAGCTCTGACCACATAGCCAGAGCTTTTATGATGTATACCTTCTTCATTTTTGAGCTGCTTCAATCACACAGCTATGCTTTTTCGTCTTCTTATCGTAATTGATTCCAACCAGAAGGATGTTCCCGGAATAGTCTTCCAGACTCCGGCAATATTCTTTGTCCTTTATCTGCTTCGCTGCACCAGCCGCGTTTTTATCCCATTTTAATTCCACAACCAATGCCGGTTTATCCAGGAATCGTTTTTTGGGAATGAAGACCAGGTCTGCAAAGCCCTTTCCGCCCGCAAGTTCCCTGTGTATCGTATAAAAATTACGTGCAGCATACAATGCCAGCGAAATCGTATAACTCAATGCAGTTTCATCGTTATACTGAATATGTGACGTTTCAAAATGAGCCTGCCGCACTCCCTCCGCAACCTGCGCAGGTCTTCCTTCCCAAATAGCCTTCAGCGTTTCAGCGGAATTTTTCAGCGCAAAGGATACCTCACCCCAATCTGAAACTGCTACCGCATTTACATACTCTGACTGCACTTCATAATTCGGTATAAACACACACCTGGACACACTGTCATAGCCCAGATACCCCAAATGAATCAGCAAGGTCAAAACATCATCTTCACTGTGGAAGGTAGTCATATCGTTGGTAAAACTTCCTGTATTAACCGGAACATGATTCCCCGCGATCATATTAAGAATATCATCGCGAAGACCATCAAAATTCATATCGATATAAACCTGCAACGCTTCAAAGGTTTCTGTCTGGTTCCAGTAATTTTCAAGTTTCCCAAACCGCATACAGCTCACAACCGAACGCGGACTATATACGGATGGCTCCCGCTCAAACGAATACCCATCGTACCATCCCTTTACTTCATCCAGGTCCATGCGATATTTTTCGCACAGCTTCCGGACCTCTGCTTCTGTAAAACCGGTATACTGTGCCAGTGGTCCCGGATCCAGCATGGAGAATTCGTCAAACATATTTAGCGCAGAATGCGTCCCAGATTTCTTAATTGGCAGAATTCCTGTCATATAAGCCAGTGCAACATACACCTTATCCTTCAGTAAATCCCGTAGAAAGTCCAGATACCGTTCCTGAGCCTCTTTATCCTGCTTATATTCACGGAAAATGCAATCCCATTCATCGATGATAAACACAAATGGGCGATGATATGCCGTATAAATGTCCTTCAGAGACTCCGTCAGATCCGTACGGTCAAAATAATCTGCATCCGGATACTTCTCAATCAGCTCCCGCAAAATCATCCGTTTTATGCGTGCAATCATTTCCATCCCATTGCTGCTCCGGCTTAAAAACTCCTGAACATTCAGAAAAATGGTATCGTACTGGTTTAAATGCTTGTGGAAATCCGGTGAAGCAGAAATCTCATATGGCTGAAACAGTGCTTCCGAACTGCAGCCACAGCTATAATAAGCCACCAGCATGGCTGCTGCCATCGATTTTCCAAAACGTCTGGGTCTGCTGACACAAAGATAGCTCTGCATCGTATTGATCACCCGGTTCGTATATTCGATCAAACCTGTTTTATCTACATATATTTCTGAGGCGGCCATCTTGCGAAACTGCTCATTGCCAGAATTCAGATAATTTCCCATGCCACCCTCCTCTTATACTTAAGCTAAGCATAGTACAGCGGATTTTCTTAGGCAAGAACTTCTTTCTGATGCTTCATCGTCCGAAACAAATGCGTGCAAATGATAACGCCCACCATGATCGACAGATAATCCGCCGTCGGCTGCGCATAAATCACACCATCCAACCCAAACAGATTGTTTAAAATAAAAATCAGCGGAATAAAGATCAGTCCCTGACGGCAGACCGTAAGAATGAGGGAAGGCAGCGCCTTTCCCATACCCTGGATCGTATTGATGCACAGGAACAAAATTCCGATGAACGGGGCGGAAAGCTGCAGTGCAATGACCATCCGGATACCATATTCCACGACTTCCGCGTCGTTGATGAAGATCTGGATCAGGGACTTTCTTGCAATGAGCATGAACAGGGTCAGCAGCATTCCCATAGCAACCGAAACAATACCGGTAAACTTAAACACCTGCATCAGGCGCTTTTTATTTCCGGAACCATAATTGTAACCGATTAACGGCTGGATTCCCACGCAAAGTCCGATCTGCAAAAGCACCACCAGCATATTCGACTTCATCGCCACACCCATTGCCGCAACCGGCGTATCGCCATAACCGACCAGTGCCTGATTCAGAATGATGTTCGCAAAACTCATCAGAATGTTGTTCAAAGAAGCTGGGATGCCGATTGCCGCCACCGCTATGGCGATTCCATCTCCCATTTTAAAATCTTTCAGATGAATGGACAGCATCGATTTGCCGCGCACATAGTAGCCAATATAAAACAGACATGCCGCAATATTTCCGATCACCGTTGCAAGTGCTGCTCCGGAGACACCCCAGCCAAACACCAGGATCATAACCGGATCCAGAATAATATTTACAACCGTGCCAAGCAGGTTCCCGATCATGGATTCCCGGGATGCACCTTCACCGCGCAAAATATTTGCAAACGCGGTCGAAAACATGATGGTCGGTGCACCAACGGCAATGATCGTCAGATACTGTCTTGCAAAATCAATGGTATTCGCGCTGGCACCGATCAGGCGTAATATCTTCTCCATACAAAGTACGGAAATCGCTGCCACAATGACGCCCAGTCCCAATGAACCATAACAGCAGAAGGAACTAATGTGCCAGGCACGGTCCTTTCTCCGTTCTCCCAGTGCTCTTGAAATTGCAGAACTTCCGCCAATTCCAAACAAATGTCCCAGTGCCATAAAAATCATAAATACCGGCGTAGCCAATGACACGGCTGCTACCTGTAGCGGATCTTTTGTCTGTCCAATGAAAAATGTATCCGCCATGTTGTAAATAACCACAACCAGCATGGAAATCATCGTTGGAATCGCCATCGTCGCCACGGCCTTCGGCACCGGGGCATTCTCAAATAAATCTGTATTTGCTTTCACTTTCTTTTCTCCTTTTCCTGCGTACCTTCCTTTTTAGAACGTTTCTTCCCAAAATCTTTATGCCGATGTTCCTTTTTTTAACGGCATTATGCTTATTGTAGTATTATTCTCATGTAGACGTCAAGTAAATATGAATTAGCTTGCAAAATAGAAACCGGACATCTCGTCCAACTGTTCCTTACAGACGATTGCAGAGCAATCCACAAACGATACAATGGAGGTATACTAGCAAACAGCAAAGCCAGGGACTTGACATGCCAGATGCAGTGGACGCAGCTGTCCAAATCTGCATTAAGCGTGGCATTTTAAAAGATCTGCTGGCTTCTCATCGCGCGGAGGTGGTAGATGTGATTTTGACAGAATATGATGAACAGAAATACCGGGCTATGGAGAAAAAAGAGGGGAAAGCTGAATGTAGGGCTGAGGGCAAAGCCGAGGGTAAAGCCGAATCTGTCATTTAAAATCTTAAAGCTTCGCTTTCATATTGTTCCCGAACAACTCAAACAAGCTATTTCCGAAGAAACTGACTCACAACGTTTAAGTTCATTGCTTCATCTTTCTGCCACGGTTTCTTCTCTGGAGGAATTTATCAGGAAAATAAAGTGAGCAAAAAAGACCTTCCAAATTAACACAATACCAAAAGCATAAACCGTTTCCACTGCAAGAGCCGGGAATGTTCCCCGGCTCTTCGTCGTTTTCTATGCTTTATTTCAGCATGGTCTTATAGCTTCCTTCTTCCGCCATCTTCACAAGTCCCTCCACGCCGCACTGCACCATGCTGTCTACAGCCTGCTCGGTATAGAATGCCATGTGCTGGGTCATGATGACGTTGCGGAACTGGTGCAGATAGAACCAGTTGCGGTTTGCGATGATATCACTTCTGCGGTCACAGTGGATAATGCCTTCATCTCCTTCTGTCGTATCCATGCCGAGCGCACCGATCTGCATGGATTCAATGCCTTCGATGAGTGCCTCGGTGTCGGTCAATCCGCCGCGGGCACAGTTTACCAGGATCACTCCTTTTTTCATTTTGGCGATGCTTTCCCGGTTGATCATATGGCGGGTAGAAGGAAGCAGCGGCATGTGAAGCGTGATGATGTCGCATTCGCGGTACAATGTTTCCAGATCTGTATACTCTGCCATCTTCGCGGTTTCTTCGTTCTGGTGCACGTCGTATGCCAGGATGCGGCAGCCAAAGCCCTGAAGATCACGGATGACCTGCTGTCCGATTCGCCCGGTTCCCATAACGCCTACCGTCATGGCTCTCATATTTTTCCCCTGCAGTCCTGTCAGGGAAAAGTCGTTAACGTAGCCACGCCAGAATGCCTGCTTATACTGCCTTAAGCACATCAGAATCATCATGATGGTGAAATCGGCTACGGCATCCGGAGCATAACTGGCGTTGCATACCAGAATGCCAAGCTCTTTTGCTGCTTCCAGATCGATATGGTCACTGCCAATGGTACGGGTCGACAGGTATTTCACACCCAGGTCGCGGTATTTGCCCAGCAAAGCACGGTCAATTTTTCCCTGACCGAGTATGGTCACGCCTTCACAGCCCGCCACAAGACCGGCATTTTCCAGGGTCGGCACCTGCGTATATTCTAAAAGCTCCACCTGGTACTCTTTTGACCAGCGGGCAAACGAGTCTTTTTCATCTGGCCGCACTTCAAACGCTGCAATTTTCATAAGCACATCTCCTCTTCGTTGTTTATGGCATTATTATAAACTCTTTTCGCCAGAATTCCATCTTTTTTGCAAAATAAAACTGCAGTGTTTTTTTGTTTCACCGGACGCATTTTTCTGTGAAACATAAAAATCCTCTCCCCGCCGTTTTTCCGACAAGGAAAGGATTTTTTCATTTAGGAGGTATGAATAGGGATTGAATTATGACTGTTTATCCAGCCATCTTAAAAACGCATTGGTGCGCTCCGTTCCGCCGTCGCTGTGGCCGATGCCCGGAATGATTTCCAGATCTGCTGCAATCTGATGCTGCAAAAAATTATTCTGGAGATACTTCATGCGGTCGACTCTGCAGCCTCCGCAGAATTCTTCTCCGATCGGTTTTCTGTCTTCTCCACCGACCAGGATCTGAACCGGCACTTTTCGCATTGCCTCCAGATCAATCTCAGTGCCAAAGAGTTCCTTCCAGTCTTTTACGCCCCAGTAGTAGTCTTTTTCCCAGTCCAGGAAAGTAGGACGCCCGGGTGCACTGATCGATACGGCTGCCAGACGGTCCGGGTGCAGATATTTCATCCAGCATACCAAGCAAGATCTCGTCATAACGGATTCCATGTGATTTCATCATTTTATATTCATTGAAATCCTTCGGATCTCCCACGCCCACCGGGAAAAGCGGAACCAGAAGACAGCATTCTTCTTTCTGCATTTCCAAACAGATTTTTATAGCTTTCTGCAGAAAGTCCTTTGCTCAGTGTATCTTTTTCTGTAGCTGTTTCCAAAGAACTGATTCCTTTTTCTTCAGTAAGCGACCGGTCTCGTTCCTGTAATCTGACTATACCATACCCAGGCATGTTTTTACCAATGCAAAAAGCAACAGGGGTATGCATAAAAGCTTATACCCTGTTGCTTTTCTTATAAAATACAATTTTATAATCTGCGTCCTGTGAGCGTTGTTATTTCACCACTGCCTCGATCGCAGTCTTCAGCTTTCCAACCATCTCATCTACATCTGCCTTCTCGATGACAAGCGGTGGTACAAAGCGGATGATATTGGCTCCGGCACTGATGAGTACCAGATGCTGCTCCAACAGCGCGTTGGTCACAACCGGTCCTACTGCAGCGTTAAACTCCAGTCCCTGGATCAGGCCTTTGCCGCGGTGTGCGATGACGCAGTCATACGCTGCTGCAACCTCTTCCAGCTTCTCCCACAGATAAGCCCCCACTTCTTTGACATGACCGGTAATGTTCTTCTCTTTGAATACGTCAAGAACGGCATTGGCTGCTGCACATACCAGCGGATTGCCGCCGTAGGTGGTTCCATGGTCGCCCGGCACCATAGCGGTTGCTGCCTTGCCGCAGGCAAGGAATGCACCAATCGGAACACCGTTTCCGAGTGCTTTTGCACTGGTCATGACATCCGGCTTCACGCCGTAGCCCTGCCATGCGAACATCTCGCCGCTTCTGCCCATGCCGCACTGGATCTCATCTAACATAAGAAGGGCATCGTGCTCATCGCAGAGTGCTCGTACGCCTTTGATGAACTCCTCTGTTGCCGGGTAGATACCGCCCTCACCCTGAATCGTCTCCATGATCACGGCGCAGGTCTTATCAGAGAACAGTGCCTTGACGCTGTCCAGATCATTGAACTGCGCGAATTTGATATTCGGGATCAGCGGGGCAAACGGCTCCTGGTAATGATCGTTTCCGGTTAAGGAAAGCGCACCCAGGCTTCTTCCGTGGAAGGAATGCTTCATGGCAATGATCTCATAATCCGGTGCCATGCCCTTGTTGTAGGCGTAACGCTTTGCGATCTTCAATGCGCCCTCAATGGCCTCGGTACCGCTGTTGGTGAAGAATACCTTGTCCATCTCAGAAACTGCCAGAAGCTTCTCGCCTGCTTTGATCGCCGGTTCATTGTAAAACAGGTTGGAGATGTGCGGAAGCTTGTCCATCTGCTCCTTCACTGCGTTTTTTACTTCATCACAGCTGTAGCCCAGACCCATAACGGCAATTCCGGCGCCAAAATCCAGGTATTCCTGTCCGTCTGTGTCGTACAGCTTCACGCCCTCACCGTGGTCAAATACCACCGGAAAGCGGTTGTAGGTTTTATATAATACGTGCTCTGCACGGTCAATATACTGCTGCTTTTCCATGTTTTGTATCCTTTCTTTTCCTGTTGTTCAAGCATATGCATCCAGCAACTTTTTCATCAGTTCAGGCTGACTTTCTGGAAATTTTTTCTTTCCTCCGCCAGCCTTATTTCTATTTTTCTGCACACGGCTGAAAAACACTCATTTTTCTACTTGCTCTCCTCGTGGAAATACCGCGCATCTCCATCCTTATAAATTGCGGTACCGATACCACGGTTGGTAAAGATTTCCAGAAGCAGGCAGTGTGCGATCCGGCCATCCAGGATATGGACGCGGGACACACCATTCTCGATCGCATCGATGCAGTTCTGCAGCTTCGGAAGCATGCCGCCGCCCAGGCTTCCGCTGTCTACAAAGTCCTGTGCCTCTTTGACGGTCATCTCGGAAATGAGGGAGCTCTTGTCCTCGAAGTCGCGGTAAACGCCCTCGACATCGGTCAGGAATGCCAGCTTCTCGGCGTTGACTGCACGGGCAATGGCGCAGGCTGCGTCATCGGCGTTGATGTTGTAGCTTGCATAGTGCTCGTCAGAACCGATCGGGCAGATGATCGGGAGGAAATCCTTCTCTAACAGATCGTAGATGATCTGCGGATCTACCTTGGTGATCTCGCCTACAAAGCCAATGTCCTCGCCCTTGGAAAGCTTCTTCTCACAGCGCAGCAGCATGCCGTCTTTTCCGCTGATGCCGACTGCCTTCACGCCCAGCTCATTGACCAGCTGGACCAGGCTCTTGTTTACCTTGTTTAACACCATCTCTGCAATTTCCATGGTCGGCTCATCGGTGACGCGCAGGCCGTTTACAAAATGCGGTTCCATGCCAACCTTGTTGACCCAGCGGCTGATTTCCTTACCTCCGCCGTGTACGATGATCGGCTTAAAGCCTACCAGCTTTAACAGTACCACATCCTGGATGACCTGGTGCTTTAACTGCTCGTCTACCATGGCGCTGCCGCCGTATTTGACAACAATGATCTTGCGGTTGAACCGCTGGATATATGGAAGGGCCTCAATGAGGACCTCTGCTTTCTGTAACTCGGTGATCTCAGAACTTTTCATAATCGTCTCCTCTCCGCGGGCTGTGCAGGATCTGACGCAGTCCGTGCTCCTTCTGTTTTCCACACTTTTGTTTTGCAGGTTCTACTCTGCATGTTTTTCTTCTGCCTGTCTCGATTTGATCAGAAATCAGGAACGGTAATCCGCGTTGATCTTTACATAGTCAAAGGTCAAATCGCATCCCCATGCAGTTGCACTTGCATCGCCCATCTTCACATCAGCGATCGCGGTTACCTCCGGCTCGGACAGGATCCTGGTTGCTTCTTCCTCGCTGTAGTCCAGTGCCACGCCGTCTTTGATGATCTGCATGCTGCCTGCTGCACTTTCGAAGAACAGGTCCACCCTCTCCGGGTCGAACTGTGCTCCGGAATAACCCATCGCGCAGAGGATACGTCCCCAGTTTGCATCATGTCCGAAGATTGCTGCCTTGGTCAGGCTGGACGTGATGATGGACTTGGAAAGGGTCACTGCCTGTTCCTTGCTCTCCGCACCGATAACCTTTACCTCAAACAGTGCGGTACAGCCCTCACCGTCGCCAGCCATCTTCTTTGCCAGGGTCTCATTGACGTAATTGAGTGCCTTGCAAAATTCCTCATAGTCTGCGTTCTTCTCGGTGACCTCTGCATTGCCAGCCATACCGTTTGCCAGAAGCAGGCAGGTATCGTTGGTGGATGTATCTCCGTCTACGGAGATCATGTTGTAGGTGTCCTTGACATCGGCGCTGAGTGCCTCCTGCAACAGCTCTTTGGAAATGGCAAGGTCGGTGGTAACGAAGGAAAGCATGGTGCACATATTCGGGTGGATCATGCCGGAGCCCTTGCACATACCGCCAATGGTAACGGTCTTTCCGCCGATCTCAACCTGAACAGCAACTTCCTTTTTCTTCGTGTCGGTTGTCATGATGGATTTGGCTGCCTCGGTACCGCTCTCGATGGTGCCGGAAAGCTCCGGAGCCATGGCGGTGATGCCTGCTTTTAACTTATCCATCGGAAGCTGCATGCCGATCACACCGGTGGATGCCACTAAAACAGCGCTCTCTGGAACGTTCAGTGCTGCGGAAGCTGCTGCGGCAGTCTCTGCGCAGTAGCCCATGCCCTCTGCGCCGGTACATGCGTTTGCGATGCCTGCGTTGATGACAACCGCCTGTGCGTACTCAGACTCTTTTACGATCTTCTGGTCCCATTTGACCGGGGCTGCCTTTACGATATTCGTGGTAAAGGTTCCTGCTGCCTTACACGGCTTCTCGCTGTAGATCAGCGCCATATCTTTTCTGTTCTTGTATTTGATGCCTGCTGCAGTTGATGCAGTCTGGAATCCTGCTGCAGCGGTTACGCCGCCTTCGATTACTGTATACATCTTATGTTCCTCCATGTTCTGACCGATTTTCTTTTCTCTTTCCGGTCTTCTTCTGGCATACCGAATCTGCATACTCTGCAGATTCCCGGCACTTGTTATTGTATAAATTTGGTAATATTCTCTTCATTCAGCACGAAATCATAATAGTTCACATCGCTGCGCTCCACCCAGCCCACGTTGTGCCAGAACTCATTGCCGACCTCGTTGGATTTAAAGGCGATCAGGCTTACTTTGTTGATGCCTTCTGCCTGAAGAGCCTTCATAGCGAAATGCACCATGCGGTGTCCGACTCCGTGCTTGCGGTAATCCGATGCCACACACACATGGTAGAAAAAGCCGGTCCGTCCGTCGTGTCCGCAAAGGATGGCGCCTACAATGCGACCATTCTGCTCAGCCACCACGCTGGTGGTGGGATTGCGTTTCAAAAACCGCGTCACGCCTTCCCTGGAATCGTCGATGGAGCGGATTCCGAAGCCCTGAATGCTCATCCAGAGTTCATAAACTTTATCATAATCTTCCGGGGTCATCTCCCGGATCAAAATACTCATGGTTCCTGCCATGTGATGCTTCCTTTCCCGGTACTACCAGTTTCCTTTTGTTTGCTTTCTTTCCGATTGCTTTTTCCGGTTGTTTTTTCGACTGTTTCCGTCTGCTGTTCCCATTTCCACATTCCATTTGGCGGGGAAAAACGGCCGGAAGCAATTTTTCCTCTTACTATTCTACGGGAATACCGGGATCTGCTTCAGTCCGGTATTTTCCGGCAGTCCGAACAACAGGTTCATATTCTGCATGGCCTGTCCGGCTGCTCCTTTTACCATATTGTCGATTGCGCCCATCATAACCACGCGGTTAGTTCTCGGATCCAGTTTGAAGGACACGTCTGCAAAGTTACTACCCTCTACCCAGCGTGTCTCCGGTGCCATCCCCGGCTCCAGGACGCGGACGAAATATTCATGCTGATAATACTTGTCGTAAATGGCCTTTACCTCTTCTGTCGTTACTTCCTTTGTAAGGGATGCATACGCAGTTACCAGAATACCACGGTTCATCGGAACCAGATGCGGGGTAAAGCTGATGGTAACCGGCTTTCCTGCCGCATGAGATAACTGCTCTTCGATTTCCGGGGTGTGACGGTGTCCCGCAACGCCATAGGCCTTCATGCTCTCGTTGACTTCACAGAACAGGCTGGAAACCTTTGCGCTTCTGCCTGCACCGGAAGTACCGGACTTCGCATCGATGATGATGGTGTTCGGATCGATGATGCCTTCCTTTACCAGTGGATACGTGCTTAAGAAGGAACAGGTCGGATAGCAGCCCGGGTTCGCGATCAGTCTTGCGTGTTTGATCTTCTCACGGTTGATCTCCGGAAGTCCGTATACGGCTTCCCCGATAAACTGCGGGGTTGCATGTTTGATCTTGTACCATTTCTCGTAAACGTCTACATCTTTAATACGGAAGTCTGCGCTCAGATCGATGATCTTGGTCTTGGATAAGATATCCTCGGTCACCTGGGATGCACAGAAACCCTGCGGGGTTGCGGTAAAGATCACATCTGCCATCTCTGCAAGCTTTGCCATGTCATCGTCTTTGCAAGGCTCGCTTACTGCGTGTGCAACGTTTCTATATATAGAAGCAAAATCTTCCCCGACATAGCTTCTGGAACCGTACCATACCAGTTCCACATCATCTCTCTGAAGTAATAAACGGGCCAGCTCCGCTCCTGCGTAGCCGGTTGCTCCGATAATTCCAGCCTTAATCATAGCCGTTCCTCCCTATTGTTCATAAATATACACTTTTGGATGCTTATAACTGTCAAATACCCTCACAATCATAAATATTCCTAAGATTTTTGATTTTCATTATAAGTACTTTTTCATCACAAGAAAAGACCTTTTTCCAAATATTCTCATTATGTACAAAATGTGTTCCTGTACATGAACAAGAATTTTCTGGACTGAAGTAACTGCAAATACGATGCACCAGTTCCTGCGAGACTTCATAATTATACATCTGTTTTGCATAATATGCAATCTTTTTTTGAAAAATATGCAATTTAGTCTTGCATAATCCGAAAAACTGTTGTATATTTATGAAGTCTTACATGACAAGGGAAATTCAAAACATACATTTTTATAGACTACTCAAGGAGGATTTTGAGATGAAAGAGAAAGTTGTTCTTGCATATTCTGGCGGTCTGGATACCACCGCAATCATTCCGTGGTTAAAGGAGCATTTCGATTATGATGTTGTATGCTGCTGCATCGACTGTGGTCAGGGCAGTGAGTTAGAGGGTCTTCAGGAAAGAGCAAAGCTTTCCGGCGCTTCCAAATTATACATCGAAGATCTGGTAGATGATTTTGCTGAGAACTACATTGTTCCGTGTGTACAGGCAAACGCTACCTATGAAAACAAATATCTGTTAGGTACTTCCATGGCCCGTCCGGCTATCGCAAAACGCCTCGTTGAGATTGCAAGAAAAGAAGGCGCTGTTGCTATCTGCCACGGTGCAACCGGCAAAGGCAATGACCAGATCCGTTTCGAGCTCGGCATCAAGGCACTGGCTCCGGACATCAAGATCATCGCTCCATGGCGTATGACCGATGTATGGACCATGCAGTCCCGTGAAGACGAGATCGAGTACTGCAAGCAGCACGGCATCGACCTTCCGTTCGCAGCAGACAGCAGCTACAGCCGTGACCGTAACTTATGGCACATCAGCCATGAGGGCCTGGAGTTAGAGGATCCGGCAAATGAGCCGAACTACGATCACCTTCTGGTACTCGGCGTAAGCCCGGAGAAAGCACCGGATCAGGGCGAATACGTTACCATGACCTTTGAAAAAGGTGTTCCGACCAGCGTAAATGGCGAGAAGATGAAAGTTGCTGACATCATCCGCAAATTAAACGAGCTGGGCGGCAAGCACGGCATCGGTATCGTCGATATCGTAGAGAACCGTGTAGTCGGCATGAAATCCCGTGGTGTTTATGAGACTCCTGGCGGAACCATCCTCATGGAAGCTCACAAGCAGTTAGAGGAGCTGGTTCTTGACCGTGCTACCATGGAAGTTAAGAAAGAGATGGGCGACAAGCTGGCTCAGGTTGTTTACGAGGGCAAATGGTTCACCCCGCTGCGCGAGGCAATTCAGGCATTCGTAACCTCCACCCAGGAATATGTAACCGGAGAAGTAAAATTCAAACTGTACAAGGGCAACATCATCAAAGCTGGTACCACTTCTCCGTATTCCTTATACAGCGAGTCTCTGGCATCCTTCACCACCGGTGACCTTTACGACCACCACGACGCAGACGGCTTCATCACCCTGTTCGGACTGCCGCTTAAGGTTCGCGCAATGAAGATGGCTGAACTGAAGAAGAACGAGACAAAATAAGACGTAACTATGATATAGAACCCGAAAAAAGCCGCTAAAGCGGCTTTTTTCGGGTTCTGCAACCATAAATATAAAAAGGAAGATTCTACTATGTCCAGTTCTATGACAAAAGGCAACCCCTTACGGGTGATGCTGCAGTTTGCCTTTCCGCTTCTGGTCGGCAACCTCCTGCAGCAGACCTACAATATCATTGACGCCGCCATTGTCGGCCAGAATCTTGGTGCACAGGCACTGGCCAGCGTCGGAGCCAGCACCAGCATCCAGTTTATGGTCCTTGGTTTCTGTATGGGAAGCTGTACCGGTTTTGGAATTCCCGTAGCAAAATATTTTGGTGCGGGGGATCTTGCGCACATGAAAAAAATCATTTTCAATGGTGCCATTGTGACTGCAGCCATTGCACTTTTCATCACAACGGCCTGCGCCCTGCTTTGTCCGTGGATCCTTCACATTCTCTCTGTGCAGAGCGACATCTACGACAATGCCTACGCCTACCTGATGATCATTTTCCTGGGTCTGCCCTTTACGCTGCTTTATAACTATCTCTCCAGCATCCTGCGTGCAGTCGGAGACAGCCGGACACCGTTTTTGTTCCTCGCTTTTTCCGCCGTGCTGAACATTTTCCTGGACCTGTTTTTTATTCTTGTTGCAGGCTGGGGTTGCGCAGGTGCAGCCTTTGCCACAATCGCATCGCAGGCCGTCAGCGGAATTCTCTGCCTGATCGTGATCATCCGGAAAATGGAAGTCTTATGGCTTACCAAAGACACGCGTGTGGTAAGCAAAGATGCGATCACGGAACTGCTTTCCATGGGACTGCCTACCGGGTTCCAATTCTCCATCACTGCCATCGGCAGCATGGTCATGCAGTCTGCCAACAACAGTCTTGGAGGCGATTACGTTGCCGCATTCACTGCTGCCGTAAAACTGAAGCAATTCACCATGTGCCCCTTTGACGCCATTGCCACCTCGGTCTCCGTCTTCTGCAGTCAGAACTACGGTGCCGGAAACATTGACCGGATCCGCAAGGGACTTTGGGAAGGCATTTCGGTTGGTGTCGGATACGGAATCTTTGCCGGTATCATCCTGATCTTCGCCGGTCGCCCGCTCTCCATGCTCTTTGTAAGCCAGGATGCAACCGGTGTTCTGGATGCATCCGCAAAATATCTGCGCTGCATGGGCTACTTCTACTGGAGTCTCGGTATCCTGAATGTCACGCGCATGGTCACGCAGGGACTGGGACACTCCGGAAGAGCTTTCTTCTCCGGCGTCACCGAGATGATCGCCCGCACCATCGTGTGCCTTACCTTTGTCAAAACGTTTGGCTTCACCGCCATCTGCTTCACCGACCAGACCGCATGGATTGCGGCGTGCTGTTATATTGCGCCGACATGCTTTTACTGCCTGAAGAAAATATCGAACAATATTGTTACTTCACTTTAAACAGCTTCTCGGTCGGTATCTGCACCAGCAATACCGCTGCAAACACCAGCACACATCCGAAAAGCTCTCTTCCAGAAAGCTTCTGGCCCAGAATGATCCATCCGGCCAGCACGGAGAATACGGACTCCAGACTTAAGAGCAGGGATGCGACCGTCGGGTCTACGCCATTCTGGGCTACGACCTGAAGCGTGTAACCGACACCACAGGACATAACGCCCGCATAAAGGATTGGGGCTGCTGCTGCCACGATCGCGCTCCAGGTCGGATGGTCAAACAGGAGCATCGGCACACTCGCGATCACTCCTGCCGTAAAGAACTGGACGCAGGAGATCACGACGCCATCTGCCTTCGGGGAAAAATAATCAATCACCAGGATATGGACAGAAAAAACAACGGAACAAAGTAACACCAGCCGGTCTCCTGCTCCAATGGAGAAGGATTCGGTGATGCATAAAAAGTACATGCCGACTGCCGCGATCACTGCGCTGATCCAAATATTCAGCCCGATTTTTCGCTTTAAGAAAAGGCCCATAAACGGCACAATGATGATATACAGTGTCGTGATAAACCCGGCTTTTCCCACCGTTGTCTGGCCAATGCCAAACTGCTGAAGGCAGCTTGCCAGGCACAGGATCGTGCCACAGCAGATGCCGCCGATGATTCCCATGCGGGTCTGCTTCTTTTTTTCTTCTGCTGTCAGTGTCTGCCACATGCTGTCTTTTCTTCCGTGCAAAAAGAAGATGCACGGGATCAGGACTGCCCCGCCAAGCAAAAATCTGCAGGTATTGAAGGTAAAGGTTTTTACATAATTGAGTCCTTCACTCTGCGCCACAAATGCCACACCCCAGACAAGAGCAGCAAGAAGCAACATAAAGCTGTTTCTCGCGGTTTTTCCCGATTTATGTGTTGATGGTTCCATATCTTTTTGTATCCTCCGATTTCCCTTTTTCTCATTTCCAGCGGCTTGCTTTCCCAAAACCATCTCCCACACAGTTCCTACACGGATCGTATGCATTTTCTTATGTCACAATTACTGGTCCACATATGCCGCAAATCCGCTGCTCTGCGTTTCTTTGCCATCGGGATATACCCACAAGGCTTCGACTCCGTCCAAAGATTCCACAAATTTCATACCCTCTTCCGGCTTCATATTGAAGACCGCTGTAGAAAGCGCATCTGCCTTTGCGCTATCGCTGCATAAGATGGTAACAGAGTCATAGGTATTTTCCGGCATCAGGCTATCCGGATCAATGATATGATGATACCGAACGCCATCTACCTCATAGTAACGCTGGTAGGTTCCGCTAGTAACGAGGCAGGTGTCTGCAAGCTTTAACACATGCAGATACGATTTTGCCGCGCTGGTATCCGGGTTCTGGACGCCGACCCGCCACGGCTTGCCATCTGCCTTCAGACCGATGGTTTCCACGTTGCCGCCAAGGCTCAGAAGTGCGGAAGTGACACCGGCTTCTTTCAATGTTTCTGCCAGACGTTTGGTTGCATAGCCCTTGGCAATGGCTCCCACGTCCAGACTCATTTCTTCGTCTGGAAGATACACAGTCGATGCTCCCCGGTCAATCTGGATCTGTTCGAAATCCGTATGCTGTGCTGCTTTTTCCAACTCCACAAGATCTGGCACCCGTGCACTGTCCGGATCTGCCATGCCTTCCTCCCGGTATTCGTGCCAGATAGAAAGCACGCTTCCCATCGCCACATTCACCTTTCCGCCGGTCTCCTCGTATTCCTGCCGGGAAAACTCCAGCAGATCCAGAATCTCTGGATCTACCGTTACCGGGTCGATTCCCGCATTATCATTGATGGTCTTGATGTTATTCACGCCATCGTAATTGTCATAAATATCAAACAGTTCATGATATTTTTCCAGCGTTTCCTCTGCCAGACTCTTATATTCCTGAAATTGTTCTTCACTCGCCGCGCAGATCGTGATGCTTGTGATCGTATCAAAATAATCCAGATACTGCGCATCGTAAGCCGTCAGCTTCTGCCTGTTTCCGGAGCAGCCCGCCAGTAACAGAGCGGAGGCTGCCGCCAGAAGAACGCAACTTGTTCTCTTCATGTTTCACCCGCTTCTTTGCTACAGTCACATAAAATATGATACGACTGCAACATTTCTTTTTCTTATTCTTTTCTTGTTTCGTATCCGTCTGCTATCCAGACCTGCACAGACTGCATTTTCGCGTTTTTCTGCATTTCATGGCATCGCAATTTCTGCATTGCTTTGCCCGCATTTGCACAGAAATTCATTTCCAGACCAGCGCACAGACCAATTCATCATAGCACAAAAAAAGAATGTTGGAAAGCCAGCATTCTTTTTTCGTCCATTTATTTATCTGTTTCTTTTCTCACACAGGATGATCTAAATTCCTGTGTTCCTTTTTTCTGAGCACAATGAATTGGGTTCATCTTCAAGAATCATTGCAATTTTATTTTTTACTTTTTTTCAAATCCAACCGATGCCAGGAACCGTCCAAAGGCCTCTCTGCCTTCCGGCGTGCATTTGTATACACCTGCATCCTCCAGAACGCGTGCGAATACCTTTCCGACCTCTTCCCGCAGGATTCCATCTACATTTTCACGGGTGATGGAAGCATAATGCGGACGGAATTCCTCTACCCAGTCTGCATGCTTTTCAAGCACTTCATCGGAGTGGATGTCTTTGCCTTCTACGATCGCATCAGCCAGCTTTGCCAGCTCGTCCTTTAAGCGGGACGGAAGGACAGCAAGGCCCATCACCTCGATTAAACCGATATTCTCTTTCTTGATGTGGTGCAGCTCCTGGTGCGGATGGTAAACGCCCAGCGGGAACTCCTCGGTTGTGATGTTGTTGCGCAGCACCAGATCCAATTCATAATAAGCCCCATTTTTGCGCGCGATCGGCGTAATGGTGTTATGAGGCTCTCCATCCGTTTCCGCATAAATAAATGCGTCTTCATCGGTGTAGCTGCGCCATGCCGTTAACACCTTCTCGCCCAGGTCGATCAGGCGCTCCGGCTTTTCTCCACGCAGACGAAGTACCGACATTGGCCAGTGCACAATGCCTGCCTGGACATCTTCAAAACCAGGCATCGTAAATTCCTGCTCCAGTCCGGCCTTCGCCATGGCAAATGTATAATGACCGCCCTGGAAATGATCGTGGCTTAAGATCGAACCGCCTACGATTGGCAGATCCGCATTGGATCCCAGGAAATAGTGCGGAAACTGCTTTACAAAATCGAACAGCTTCACGAACGCAGAGCGGTCGATCTTCATCGGGATATGCTGACCATTGAAGACAATGCAGTGCTCATTGTAATACACATACGGGGAATACTGGAAGCCCCAGCGGCTCTCATTCACCGTAATGCGGATAATGCGGTGGTTATTTCTTGCCGGATGGTTTAAACGTCCGGCATAGCCCTCATTTTCCATGCAGAGCAGGCACTTCGGGTAACCACTCTGTTTTGCCAGTTTTGCAGCCGCAATGGCCTTCGGATCCTTCTCCGGCTTGGACAGGTTGATGGTAATGTCCAGATCGCCGTATGGTGTACTGGTCACCCACTTCTGGTCCTTGCATACACGGTAACGGCGGATATAATCCGAATCCTGGCTCAGCTTGTAGAAATAATCCGTAGCTGCTTCCGGACCGCCCTCCTGGTAACGGGTCCAGAACACACGCTCCACCTCCGACGGGCGCGGCATCAGGCAATTCATCAGCTTTGCATCAAACAGGTCGCGGTAAGCAATGCTGTTTTCGATGATGCCCTGTTCACAGGCATAATCCAGAAGTTCTTTTAATGTTTCCTCCAGATTAATCTCACCAAAAGTTTCCTCCGGCTCCTCATATTCCTCAAGCTTCAATGCCTCTAACAGCTGGTTTGTTGCGTAAATGCGGTCTGTCTCTGTGATCAGCCCAGTATCCAGACCATATTGCACCAGTTTTTTGATTGCAGTGTAAACCATACGATTGCCTCCCCATTTTCACGCATGACAGTTCTTTGTTGCCCCTCAGCACTGCCACACACTTACTATAAACCTCTTGTTTCCTGCCTTGCAACGGTCCTTTTGTTCCAGTTGCTCCAGACAGCTTATAGACTCAGTATAATCATTTTTTCTGCGGAATTCTATAGAATAATCTTTAGCATGTCTACGAATTTCTCTGCTGTATGATTTTTTCGTCCACTCTGCCTTACAGCACACAACAGGAGTTACCATTTTTTACCGCTTCATTCCAGAGACCACCGGTGCAATCCGCTCCGTCACCAGACCTCCCAAAAGACCAATGACCGCTCCAGTGATCACGCCAGCCACTAAAAGAACCGGCAGATACGAAAACACACCAGCTGTCCCGGTGATCCATGCCGCCATGGAAAGCTGGCCAATGTTGTGACACACACCGCCCAGGATGCTGACTCCGGTTTTATCGAACCAGTCCATCTTCTTTGCCAGTGCCATGGCTGCAAGGCTTAAAACTCCGCCAGACAGCGCATACAGCATACTTCCTGGATTACTGAACGTAAATCCGACCATAACAATACGGATCAGTCCTACTGCAATTGTTCCTGCTGCTCCCACCGTATAAAGCCCTACGACATTGACCAGATTGGCCAGTCCTAGCTTCATGCCCGGAACCGGCACCGGAAGCGGGATCAGGGCTTCCACGTAACTGAATATAAAAGCCAGGGCGATCAGGATGCCGTATAAAGCCACTTTTTCTGCAGGATTGTGCCCCTTGGCACGCCCTTCCTTCTTACTGTTTTCCAAATTGACTTCTCCTTATATCTGTGCTATAGTTGCGACACCATTATATCATTATATCATTATCTGTACTTTTCAGAAAGAGGTGTTTCCATGACAAAAAAGAAACGGGAACTGATTCTGGTTCTTTTCATTCTTCTGGTTGCCGCTGCAGGATTTTTCATCAACCATACCCTTCATCAAAAACCAGCCGCACAGCTGCAGATTACGGTAGACGGAAACGTCACACAAACGTTTGATCTGACCAAAGATACCGACACCATGATAGACGGAGTAAATGGCGGCACAAATCATCTGATCATCGAAAACGGAACCGCTTACTTCAGCGAAGCCTCCTGCCCGGATAAGGTCTGTGTCCACCAGGGGCGCGTATCACAGAATGGAGAATTGATCGTATGCCTGCCGAACCGCGTGATCGCAAAGGTTGTGGCACCGGAGTAACAATATCGCGCGGTAACAAACGAGGGGCGAAAGTTTCCACAGCCGCCATGCATGGCGGCTGCGGGAACTTTCGCCCCTTTGACTTACTGTACTAAATTGTTTTTTTACAGATATGCCTTCAGCACCTCAACCTTGTCGAGTTTCTCCCACGGAAGATCGATATCGGTGCGGCCAAAGTGACCGTATGCTGCGGTCTGCTTGTAGATCGGACGACGCAGATCCAGCATCTTGATGATACCAGCCGGTCTTAAGTCGAAGTTCTCACGGATCATCTCAACCAGCTTCTCGTTGGAGAGCTTGCCGGTTCCGAAGGTATCTACCATAATGGAGGTCGGATGTGCTACACCGATCGCGTAGGAAAGCTGGATCTCGCACTTGTCAGCCAGTCCTGCTGCTACGATGTTCTTTGCAACATAACGTGCTGCGTATGCTGCGGAACGGTCTACCTTGGTGCAGTCCTTACCGGAGAATGCGCCGCCGCCGTGACGTGCGTATCCGCCGTAGGTGTCTACGATGATCTTACGTCCGGTCAGTCCGCTGTCTCCGTGCGGTCCGCCGATTACGAAACGTCCGGTCGGGTTGATGAAGAATTTGGTTTCTGCATCTACCATATCTGCCGGAAGGATCTCATCAAATACATACTTCTTGATATCTGCGTGGATCTGCTCCTGGGTTACTTCCTCGTCGTGCTGGGTAGAAAGAACGACTGCATCCAGACGCTTCGGCTTACCGTTCTCATCGTACTCTACGGTAACCTGGGTCTTTCCATCCGGACGAAGGTAACGAAGAGTTCCGTCCTTACGAACCTTGGTCAGCTGACGAGCCAGCTTGTGAGCCAGTGCGATCGGGTACGGCATGTACTCCTCAGTCTCGTTGGTTGCGAAACCAAACATCATACCCTGGTCACCTGCACCAATGGCATCCAGTGCATCATCATCCATGGTGTTTTCTTTTTTCTCCAGTGCGGTATCTACGCCAAGTGCGATATCCTTGGACTGCTCGTCCAGTGCCACGATCACACCACAGGTATCGCAGTCGAAACCATATTTTGCACGGTCATAACCAATCTCGCGAACGGTCTCACGCACAATCTTCTGAATGTCCACATAAGCATTGGTGGTGATCTCACCCATAACCATAACCAGACCGGTGGTGGTGCAGGTCTCGCATGCTACACGGCTCATCGGGTCTTTTTCCATCAGCGCATCCAGGATCGCGTCAGAGATTGCATCGCACATTTTGTCCGGATGTCCCTCAGTAACGGACTCGGAAGTAAACAGTAACTTTTCCATGAAAATCCTCCTTAGAATAATAGTAAATGAAAACAAAAGAAAAGTCCGTAGCAACGCTGCGGACTTGATTTCTGATTCGATCAAATCCTCTTATTGCTCGATTTCTCGCTCAGGTTGGCACCTTCCGCACGCTCCTGCCAGTGGCATTTCGTGAGGGGTTGCCGTGACTTCACAGATCCTTTGTATCTCCATCACTCTGAATAAGGGATTACGCACTTTTCAGTTGTCAGTTAGGCGCAATTATCATCATAACTGTGTGTCATATCTTAACAGATACCTATAGGCTTGTCAAGGGGTTTCTCAGGATATTTGCATAAATGAGAAAAAATAGAGAAACTGCGCTTTCTGCAGACGCTGCATTCCCGGCAGCCAAAAAAGGACCGCGTCCATGACGCGATCCCAAAATGATTTTAAAATTTTCGCTTAGCGGGTTCTGCCCTGTACCCATGCACCAGATGCATCTACATAGTAGTTATCCGGAGTCCAGGTGTTGGTCAGCATATTACCGTTGGTCAGGTCACAGTAGTAATACTTGCCGTCGCCTGCCCGAATCCAGCCAGTGCGCATATAGCCTACGCTGTCAAAGCAATACCACTGTCCGTTGATCTGAAGCCAGCCATTGGTCGGGTAGGAACCATTTGCGTAACGGTACCACCAGCCTACGTTGTCTTTGATCCAGGAAGCCTGCTGCTGTGTGTTTCCAGGAGCATTCGCGGTGCTTCCGGAATTATTGGTTACGTTGTTAAACTCACCAGCTTTGATGCGCGCAAGCATATCTTCGTCTACATAAATGTAATCGGATTCGTACCAGTCGCCTTTTTTGTTGTTGCTGTTGACTGCACGTACCTTGAAGTAATACTCACCTTCTCTGGTGATGCTGGAAACAAAGTTATAATACTCGCTGCTGGTACTTACTGCACTTCCCACAGAGCTGCTGCCGCGGTATAAGCGCACCTGATAGCTTACTGCGCCTGAAGTGGTTTCCCAGGTTGCAACGGTGGAATTATCATTCTGCCAGGACACGTCATCAATCTCCATGGTACCTTCCAGATCGGCAAGCTTTACGGTAACGATCAATGTGGAGCTGGAATCTTCTCTTCTGGATGAAACATAGGTTGCCTTGTCGCCTTTTAATGTAACCTTTGCTTTGCTCATGGAAGCGAAATAGTAATCGCTGTCTGCCTCCATGGTAATCTCGACTCTCGGTACATCTCCGTCTACCCACTCACCGTCATCATTTACAATGTCGACATCGGTAACGTCATAATTGCTTCCGTTTGCGGTAGCGGTAACGCTTCCGCCGCTGTCACCTACTGCAATATCAGAATCGATCGTAAGGCTGACACTTGTAATTTTCGTACGGCTCTCTGCCGCAAACGCGGTTCCTGCTGCCAGTGCAGTAAGTAATGCCACACCTGCGAAAGCAGCCAGTTCTTTTTTCCATAACTTCATGTTGATTCCTCCTTTTACACATTTTTCTAAATCTTCTCTCTGTATTGCTACGGCTCTTCTGCAACTGTTTTTATTCTTTTCAGTCACGTCATCTGTTTGATTACTTATAGGATACAGGAAAAACGTGTACAGATTGTGTCCAGAACATGACAAATTCCATACAGGATTTAACGATTTGTTTACAATTCTTACCAAATTGCGTAAATTCTTTCATCAGCCTGTCTTTAAACGGAACTTCTGTGCTTCTTTCTCGGAATCTACCATTTCAATATCGGCTCCAAGGGCCTGGAGTTTTTCTTCGAATTTCTCGTAACCACGCTGGATATAACCGATCTCATCGACTACGGTAAAGCCGCTCGCAGACAGACCTGCAAGCACCAGGGCTGCGCCGGCACGCAGGTCCGGTGACTCCACACGGGCACCGGTGAATCCTTTTACCCCATCGATGACAGCCACATTGCCCTCCACTTTGATGTTTCCACCCATACGAGCCAGTTCGTCCACATATTTGAAGCGGTTCTCAAAAATGCTCTCTGTGATCATACTGGTGCCTTCCGCCAATGCCAGGGTAACTGCCATCTGCGGCTGCATATCGGTCGGGAAGCCCGGATACGGCAGTGTTTTGATATTGGTAGAACACTGCTTCGGTCTTCCTACCACACGCACCTCGTCATCGCCCTCGATGACTTCGCAGCCGATTTCAAGCAGCTTTGCAGAAATGGCTTCCAGGTGTTTCGGGATTACGTTCTTTACCGTGATGTCACCGCGGGTTACTGCTGCCGCACACATAAATGTTCCGGCCTCGATCTGGTCCGGAATGATGGAATAATCGGTTCCATGCAGCGTTCTGACACCGCGGATACGGATGACATCCGTTCCGGCTCCCTTGATATTTGCACCCATGCTGTTTAAGAAGTTTGCAACATCTACAACATGCGGTTCCTTTGCTGCATTTTCAATGATCGTCATGCCTTCTGCCATGGCAGCCGCCATCATGATATTGATAGTCGCACCAACAGAAACCATGTCCAGATAAATATGTGCACCTACCAGATCGATCGCATGTGCATGAACGGCTCCGCATGCAATTTCGATCTTGGCGCCCAATGCACGGAAGCCTTTTAAATGCTGGTCGATCGGTCTGCTTCCGATATCGCAGCCGCCCGGAAGCGGAACCTGCGCACTCTTATACTTGCCGAGCAGCGCACCAATGAAATAATAGGACGCACGAATGCGGCGGATATACTCGTCATCCACCGAAACTTCACGGATCGTAGAACCGTTGATCTTGACCGTATGGCGGTCCATCCGGTCTACACGGGCACCAATCTCCTGGATCGCCTCCAGAAGCACGTTGATATCCCGCACATCCGGAAGATTTTCAATGATCACGTCTTCATCTGTCATAATGGAAGCTGCCAGAATGCCAAGCGCGGCATTCTTTGCTCCGCTGATCACAACATCTCCAACCAGTGGACTGCCGCCTTTCATAATATACTGATTCATTACACACCTCTATATTAAAAGTAAACCTTTACAATTCTATTAAATCTTTATGATTATACCACAGATTCCGATTTTGTAAAGTAAAACCAGGACAGGCCTGTGCTGCTGTTTTGCATGGCGCAGGCAGGAATGGATTTTGCCGGTGCCACGCAGTCTAAGGCAGATTTACTGCACAGATAAAATCATTGCCGCGGACCCGGAAAAATTCAGTACTGTCATTGAGACCTGCTTTATATAATTCTCCAGTCTGTGGATTGTACACGGTGACGTTGTACTGGTCAAACCCGCAAAGGATCAGATACTGTCCCTCTCCGGTATAAGCCGCCAACGGGATTCCCTGGTCGATGAAATACAGCATCTGCATAAGACTGCTTCCGCGGGCATCCAGAACTGCCAGCTTTTCTGTTTCATAAACCGTACTTTCCGTAAAGCTATCCAGATGACGGGCCAGCGGTGCAAACGCAGACTGTACATCCCGGATATTCCGGATATTTCCACGTTTTACGCGGTTCCACAAGATATTGCGGTTTTCATCGGTCACAAAGCCCATCTGATCATAGGCAAGCTGCAGTGCCTCGGAAAAATCCGTGGTCACTTTTAGAAGATGTCCGTTTCCATACGCATAAAATTCCATATCCGGCAGCTGATAGTTGGACTTTAAATCCAGCCGGTCAGACTGTTCATAGCTTACCCGCTTCGGGGCCTGCATCCGGATGCTTCGTCCATTCTTTATTTCATCATCCAGCTGAACAAAATAAACCCGTTCTTTTTCCGGCGATGCGAACCAGCCAATGCCATCCAGTTTGCTGTTCTCGAGTTCTGCATTGCAGACGATGGTATCTTCCGGACTCTCCGCATAACTGTGCGCTCCGGTTTTTACAACCCGTTTCAGGTGGATGCGGCTCTCGTCTACCGTAACCTCAGAAATATAGGATCCGTTCTTCTCGTAGCTGGTTTCTTCCTGCATCTGGTCGTTGATGATGCGGACATTATACATAGGAAGATTCTCTGTACGTCCATTCACCTGCCAGGTATCCTCTGCCCGGGCTGTCCCATATACCAGATCTCTTCCCACAAATCCAAGTGTCCGGACATATTCTCCGTCACCAGCCCGGATATCGCGAGTCTCACCAGTCTCCAAATCCATCAGGTAAAGCGTCTGGGATTCGTAAAGGCTGTCTTCCTGCCAGGCGATCCTCTTTTTGTCACTGCTCACTGCAAAGGTTCCTTCCACCAGAGAATCTGCCAACACCATATTTTCGCGGCTGTTCATGTCAATGCCGTAGATCGCGTGGTCTACGTAGAGGTAGAGCATTCCACTTTCCGTCTGGCTCGCCAGCTGATCAAGATCGGATTCCAGCTGTTCATAGGACCCGGAATATGGAATAAAATAGCGCTCCTCCAGGGCATTTCCTGCCGAGGTGTAATGATATCCCACAATTCCATTTTCCCCTTCATGATTTCCACGGTTCATGTAGCCATATACCAGAAAATCCACATCGCCATTGTCATTTACCGACAATATTTTTATATCATGATGGTCATAGTTACTCCGTACGTCTGTACTGTCATCATCCCGGAAAGAAAATACCTTCACCGCGCGCCGGTCTGCAGACGCGTAGCTCCACAGGTCCCGGTTCACACGATATGCCGTAACGTTTCCGCCTGCGCTCTTTACCGCTTCCACCCGATCGTCCCCGGTGATGCCAAGCAGAATCCGTTTTCCGGAATACTCGCTCCGGTCCCCGGCAAAAATCTGATTCACGGTGCGGTCATACTGCATCAGATAAATACGCAGTTCGTTCCACTTCATGGTGAAATTTTCTTCCACCTCGTACGTTTCCTCGCCCCCTTCTCCCTGGCGTTTGGCCTGATAGGACAGCTGGACGCTGCACATCACTCCATCTAATTCCTTTAGCCGGATTTCCACATTTCCCTGTGGCTGCATGCCAAGCTTTCCCCATGTCAGCTGGGAAAAACTGGAATGGATGGAGGTATAGCCAAATGTCGTATTATCCTCCGACGGGCTGGTTTCCAGATACGTGGTCAGACTCCTTGCCTGCTCATAGTCAAACGTTTTCGTGGAAAAATCTGCTGCCAGATTGATCATGTCGCTGGCATGTTCTGCTGCATCGGTCCAGAGAATCCGGGTATAATAATACACCGGTCCGAAATTTTCGGTATCCAGCTGGATTTTCAGCTGATATTCCCGTTCCTTTGTAAGCAGATTCTGGATGGGCAGCGCTGCAAGAATTCCGTTCTCCGTCTGCTGCCAGTCTGTCAGATCCGTCTTTTCTACCAGACGTTCCCGGTCCATGCTGCGGATTTCATAATGGATGCCGGTAACACCGCCTCCGCTAATCTGTATATTCAGTGCCCGGTCCTCCGGCAGAATGGTCAGTGTCTCTCCTGCTGCTGCCGTATTCATCTCCTGACGGTATCCGTAAAGCCGGTTCATGCTGCGTCCCGCCATCTGCATGGTAATGCCCGGGAGCGTTGCAGATTCCATATCCATATATACGGCCTGGTCCTGACCGCTGTTCCACCGGTTATTTGCGAAAAAAAAGACGCCGAGCGCCGCCGCAAATACTCCAGACAAAATTGCAATTCGTTTTATGATGTGATTCATAGATCCGTAATTTCCTTAATTTATTTCGTATATTTTTATTTCATACAGTTTTATTCTACCCTGTTTTGTGCTTCCTCACAAGAAAATGTTTTCTTAATTTTCTCTTGCTATCTGCGCGTACATCCAGTATAATGAAACCATACATTCCGTCAATTCATAATAAAATCTTTATTTCAAAAATATCTTCTTGTGTCTGTTTTATGGAATTCCCATTTTTATTGTGAACCTATATTTTTACGTATTTTTTTTCGTATTTTTACTTCATTTTATTTGTATTCATTTGGAGGTATTTTATGGTATATGAAACATTTCTGGAAACTGTAACCAATAAACTTCAGGAAGCCCTGGGTGATTCCTATCAGTTTACCCTTCGCCCGCTCCCCAAAAACAACGGTGTCACCCTCGACGGTCTGACGATCCAGAGTCCAGGCTGCTGCGTTGCACCAACCATCTATCTCAATCCTTATTACGAACAATTCTGCCGCGGAACCGACATTCACGAAATCGTACACGATATCCTGAGGCTTTACCGTGCAACCCCGTCCCCGGCTTTTCTGCAGTCCGATTCCCTGGAACACTTTTCCAGTCTCCGCTCCCGGATCATGTTCCGTGTCATCCACACGGCATCGAACCAGATTCTCTTAAACGATCTTCCCCATCTTCCTTATCTTGATCTTTCCATTGTATTTTTTGTCTCCCTGGAACGCAACGAGGCCGGCCAGATGACCGCCCTCATCCACAATGAACATATGAACCGCTGGGATGTAACCGTACAGGATCTCTGGGAAGCGGCAAGCCGCAATACTCCGCTGGAATATCCGGCACAGATTCAGAGTATGACCGATCTGCTCCAGGAGATCGCAAAGAAAAATATGGGAGAACATTATGATCCGGAACTGATCCAGGAACTGCTGGAATCCGACGATACTGCACCGCTTTATGTGCTCAGCAACAGCAACGGACTCTATGGTGCCAGCTGTATGGTCTACCAGAACGTACTGAAGGACTTCGCAGAACACCTTCAGGCAGATCTGATTCTTCTGCCATCCAGTGTCCACGAAGTCCTTCTCACTCCAAATCTGGAACACTCTTCTTTTGAGGATCTTAGTTCTATGGTTACCTCCATCAACCGCCAGGAGGTTTCTCCGGAGGAACAGCTTTCCAATCAGGTTTACCTGTTCAGCCGGAAAGATGGAAGCCTAAAGGTCGTTTCCAACGCACCAAAACTGGTTGGGACATCCGCGCTGTCCTGATGCATTTCGATTCATTTCGCCTTTCCGGATGTCTCTGTCTGACGCATCTGCTCCGTCATTGAGATATTTTAGAAGATCCGGCTTCCGACCTGGTAAATGATCACGGCAAAGCACCACGCCAGAACGATCTGGAACAATACCATCCGGATTGTAAATTTTAAGGATCTTGTCTCACGCCGGATGGTTCCCACTGCAGCCACGCACGGGGAATACAAAAGACAAAATACCAAAAGTGCATAGGCATTCGCCATACCAAACCCGGCAATTCCAAGCACCTTAGACAGCTCTGCCATTCCGGCGGCAGAGTTGATATTGCTGATTCCATACAATACGGAAAAGCTGGATACCACCACCTCTTTTGCGGAAAGTCCGGAGATCAGCGCTACCGCGATCTGCCAGGTGCCAAGTCCCGCCGGTTTTAAGATTGGAACCAACAGCCGTCCGATTGCTGCCGCAAAGCTCTGCGTTACATCGGTCTCGTAACCGTGAATGCCAAAATTCAATACAAACCAGAGCACGATGGATGCCACAAAGATCGTAGTTCCGGCTTTTGTCAGATAATCCTTTACCTTATCCCATACATAGATTGCCACAGTTCTGGCATTCGGGGTCTTGTACTCCGGAAGCTCGATCAGAAGCGTATCCTCATCCTTATTCTTCTCATGCTTATGAAGGATAAAAGCAATCGTGATCGCCACAATGAGACCGATCACATACAGGGAATACGCCGCTAACATCGCATGCTCCTTAAAAAACATCTCTGCAAACAGCACATAGATCGGAAGCCTTGCGGAGCAGGACATAAACGGGGTGATCAGGATCGTGCGGCGGCGGTCACGCTCTGTCGCCAGCGCCCTGGTCGCCATGACTGCCGGAACGGTACAGCCAAAACCAAGAAGCATCGGAAGAAATGCCTTGCCGGACAGTCCGACACGACCCATGATCTCATTCATGACATAGGCAACGCGTGCCATATATCCGCTGTCTTCCAGAAATGCCAGTGCCAGAAACAGGATGAAAATGTTCGGCAGGAAGGTCAGGATACCGCCCACACCGGCTACAATACCATCGACTACCAGAGAGATCAGCCAGTCTGAAGCATCTACATGCTGCATAGCCGCCAGAAGTGCCCCGGAAAACCATTCCAGTCCAATCTCAAAATAGCCCTTTAAGAAATCTCCCACAGTAAAGGTTAAGAAGAACACCAGCGCCATAATTCCGAGAAAGATTGGAACACCAAACACCGGATGTGTCAGCCACGAATCGATGCGGTCTGTCGATGCCGATTTTTCGTCCCGGCCCACCATACATTCTTCCATGACCTCTTCGATATAATTATACTTCTCGTTGATGATATCTTTTTCGTAGTTTTTCCCTGCGATATGGCTGATATCCACCGGATGGTCTTTCATGACCTCCGGGTCCTGCTCCAGAAGCTTTACGGCATGCCAGCGCATGTTTTCCATATCGCCGTATTTTGCCCGCAGGATGGTTTCGATCTGCGTGATCTTTTCTTCGATTTCCTGATCGTAATGCACTACGATGCCCTGCGGTCCCTCTTCATAATGATGGACCACTGCGTGCATCAGGACATCCAGTCCGGTACGTTTTCTTGCAGAAACCGGGACAACCGGGATTCCGCCCAGCATCTCTGGAAGACGGTGCAGGTCGATCTCCATGCCGCGCTCTTCCACGATATCCATCATGTTCAGCGCCAGAATAACCGGCTTTTTCAGTTCCAGAAGCTGTAAGGTTAAGTAGAGATTTCGCTCCAGGGAAGATGCGTCCACCACGTTGATGATGACGTCGACCTCGCCTTCCTCAATACAGCGTCTGGTTACGATCTCCTCGATCGTGTAGGAGGTTAGGCTGTAAATACCCGGAAGGTCAATGACCTTGATCGGTCTTCCCTTATAATTGGTGCGGCCCTCCACACGCTCTACGGTAACACCGGGCCAGTTTGCCACTTTCAGGTTCGCACCGGTAAACGCATTAAAAAGCGTCGTTTTTCCGCAATTTGGGTTTCCTACGAAGCCAACGCGGATTTCGCGGTTGTCTGTTTTTTTGCCAGACTGGTTCGCGCTTTTCTCCTTTGTATTTTCCGGCTGTTCTGCCTTATTTTTGTTCTGCTGCATCTCAGTCATGGCTGCGCTCCTCCATTTCTGAAATCTCGATCCCGTCACTGATGCGCTTACCCACAGCCAGTCTTGTGCCGCGCACCTTAAAGATCACGGAACCACTTCCTTTCTTATTTAAAAGAGTTACCGGTGTCATGCTGTTGACTCCGAGTGCCTCCAGACGTCTGGTAATCGTCTCATTTACAGCCACACTGTTTACACGGTAGGTGTGACCGATCATTCCTTCACTCAATTTCATAGAAAACAACTCCTTATAGTTAGCTATTAGTAACCAGTACATAAAAATATACCCTTATTGATAAATTTTGTCAATAAGGGTATATTTTTAGGACTCCAGTTCCAACAGCGCTTTCTTCACTTCCAGCATCCGATCACGCAGCACAGCCGCCTCCTCGAAGTTTAATTCCGCAGCGGCCTGATGCATCTTCTTCTGGATTTCTTTTACCAGCTTGTTCAGTTCCTTGGCGCTCATGGACTCCAGATCCTTTTCATCTGCCGAAGGATCCTTTTCCGCAGCCTTGGAGATTGCGATCAGGTCCCGCACTGCTTTCTTGATGGTGGTCGGAGTTATGCCATGTTCCTCGTTGTACGCCTGCTGGATCTGGCGGCGGCGGTTCGTCTCCTCGATTGCCACCCGCATGGAATCGGTGATCGTATCCGCATACATAATGACATGTCCTTCGGCGTTTCGCGCCGCACGGCCAATCGTCTGAATGAGCGAAGTTTCCGATCGTAGGAAGCCTTCCTTATCCGCGTCGAGGATCGCCACCAGGGTGATCTCTGGAATATCCAGACCCTCTCGCAGCAGGTTGATACCGACCAGCACATCAAACACATCCAGACGCATATCGCGGATGATCTCCGCGCGCTCCAGCGTGTCGATATCGGAATGCAGGTACTTGACCCGGATTCCAATTTCTTTCATGTAATCCGTCAAGTCCTCTGCCATACGCTTGGTCAGCGTCGTGATCAGCACCTTGTGGTGTGCTGCCACCTCTTTGTTGACCTCGCCCACCAGGTCATCGATCTGCCCTTCTACCGGTCGGACAGAGATTTCCGGATCCAAAAGTCCGGTCGGACGGATGATCTGCTCTGCCCTGAGGAGCTCATGCTCTGCCTCGTAAGGACCGGGTGTTGCAGAGACAAACATCATCTGGTCGATCTTGCTCTCAAACTCTGTAAAATTCAGCGGACGGTTGTCGAGCGCCGATGGCAGGCGGAACCCATAATCCACCAGCGTGGTCTTTCGCGAGCGATCCCCTGCATACATACCGCGCACCTGCGGCAGCGTGATGTGAGACTCATCCACAATGATGAGAAAATCATCCGGGAAATAATCGATCAGCGTCCACGGTGGCTCTCCCGGTTTTCCAAACGTCAGGTGCCGGGAATAGTTCTCGATGCCGGAACAAAAACCCGTTTCCCGCATCATCTCCACGTCGAAGTTCGTCCGCTCCGAAATGCGCTGTGCTTCCAGCAGCTTATCTTCGCTTTTAAAGAAAGCCACACGCTCTTTCAGTTCCTCCAGAATATTTTCCGTGGCAAGCTGCATCTTCTCTTTCGGCACAACATAATGGGATGCCGGGAAGATGGCAATGTGGTTTAACTGCAGCTTTGCCTCTCCGGTCAGCGTGTCGATCTCCACGATGCGGTCGATCTCATCTCCAAAAAACTCGACCCGGTATGCCGCACTGTCAGAATAGGCCGGAAAGATTTCCAGTACATCGCCCCGCACGCGGAACGTACCGCGGTGAAAATCCATGTCGTTTCTGGTATACTGAATATCGATCAGCTTGCGGATGACCTCATCCCGGTCTTTTTCCATGCCCGGACGCAGGGAGATCACCATCTCCTGGTAATCAATCGGGGAACCAAGACCGTAGATACAGGAAACCGATGCCACAATGATGACATCCTTCCGCTCGGAAAGTGCCGCAGTCGCGGAATGCCGCAGCTTATCGATCTCGTCGTTGATGGCGGAATCCTTTTCAATGTAAGTGTCCGTGGACGGAACGTAGGCCTCCGGCTGATAATAATCGTAATAAGATACAAAATATTCTACGGCATTCTCTGGGAAAAATTCCTTCATTTCCCCGTAAAGCTGCGCCGCCAGCGTCTTATTGTGGGCAATGATGAGCGTTGGCTTGTTCAATGCCTGAATGACATTCGCCATCGTAAAGGTCTTTCCAGAACCCGTCACACCCAGCAGTGTCTCGAATTGATTTCCCTCTTTGAAGCCTTCTACAAGCTCGGCAATGGCCTGCGGCTGGTCGCCGGTAGGCTGATACTCGGAGTGTAACTGAAAATGATCCATAAGCGTTTTCCCCTCTTTCAAATTTTAGAATACCATCTGCACCAGCACCATATAGCACGCCGTCCCGGCTGCAATGGATACGAGCATATTTCTCCATTTCAAATGAAGCAGTACCGTAAGTACAATCGAAATGATTTCCGGCAAGCCATAACTGTCTCCAGTAAATTTCACATTTCTTAAACAATACACCACCAGCATGCTGAAGACGGCACCCGGCAGCATATTTACCGCAAGGAATTCCAGACTCCCGCCGAAGATCGTCATGCTCATGATGAGCGGATACCAGAATCCAAACCCAGACACATGCATGTAAATGCCATATGCCATACCCAGAAACCAGAACCCGGCAAAAATCGGGATCGTGTGGGGAAAAGCTGCCAGAAATGCTTTTCGTTTCATAAGCAAAAACCTTTCCTTGTGTAGAAATATATTTTAATCAGCATAGCATAACTGGTAAATTATTGCAATCGCACAGGAAATACAATATATTTTCCACTTTTCTTAATAATTTGATAAGAACTTTTATATTTTTTTATTTTTCAAACACAATTTAGACACATTTCCCCGCTATAGTATGTTCTTGTCCTAAAGGACAGAGGAGGAAAAAATTATGATGAAAAAAGTATTTAACAAATCCATGATTGCTGTTGTAGCTGCTGCTATGGTAGCTATGGGAATCACCGCTTGCGGCGGCACCAAAGAGGAGACTACTGCTGCAGAGACTACCGTAGCAGAGACCACCGTAGAGGAGACTACTGTAGAGGAGTCCACCGAGGAAGAGGAGTCTTCCGAGGAAGAGGCTTCTGAGGAGTCTGTTGAGGCTGAAGACGCTTCCAAAGAGGATGCTTCTGTAGAGGAATCTGACGAGGCTGAGGAGTCTTCCGAGGAGGAGGCTTCTGAGGAAGCAGCTGAGGAGACCACTGCTGCGAACTAACGATATCATACAGTAAAACAAAGGGGCGAAAGTTTCCACGGGGCTGTCGCACTAGCAAATATTTTTTGCTGGGCGGCAGC
>NZ_QUEH01000022.1:0-49326 GCF_003477935.1 Clostridium sp. AF32-12BH
ACGGCGGAGGTCGTGGGTTCGAACCCCATCCGGGTCGCTGAATATCGCTAAAGTGGTATTCGAAAGTTGAATATGGGGTCTTAGCTCAGCTGGGAGAGCATCTGCCTTACAAGCAGAGGGTCATAGGTTCGAGCCCTATAGGCCCCACTTTCAAAGAAAACCTGGTTCGCCGATATGGCTCAATTGGCAGAGCAGCTGATTTGTAATCAGCAGGTTATCGGTTCGAGTCCGATTATCGGCTTTGAGATTTCCGCTTTGCGGTAATTAAATAATGATTATGGGGGAATTCCCGAGTGGCCAAAGGGGGCAGACTGTAAATCTGTTAGCTGTGCTTTCGGTGGTTCGAATCCACCTTCCCCCACTCAACAACTTCATATTTTCGCGAATATCGCGGGGTGGAGCAGTCTGGAAGCTCGTCGGGCTCATAACCCGAAGGTCATAGGTTCAAATCCTATCCCCGCAATTTTGCCTTGGTAGCTCAGTTGGTAGAGCAGAGGACTGAAAATCCTCGTGTCACTGGTTCGATTCCGGTCCAAGGCATACGGGCGTGTAGCTCAGTCGGTAGAGCACTTGACTTTTAATCAAGTTGTCCGGGGTTCGAATCCCCGCACGCTCATCTTTGAAAATGGCTTAAATCCTTGAAAACCTTGGATTTAAGCCATTTTTTGTTTCAGGTGACAAATATCTTCAGACAATCCCCGCACAGAAAAAGTGCTTTTGTAATCATCTATTGTATGATAAAATATAACGAGCGAATGATAATATCTTCAATTTATCTTCAAAAATGTTTGTATTACTGGGCTCCGATGAAAGAGGAAACGATGGAATGAAAGGAACCAAAACGCATAAAGTTTCAGAACAGGATAAATGGATTCATGAGTTTGAAAATCTGTATATTTTGACTTACAAATCTTTGTACCGTCATGCAAAGCTTATTTTCGGGCAGGAAGAGAAGGCAAAAGAACTTTTGATTCAGGTTTATATGGAAGCTTATCAGAGAGGAAGTCAGCTTCAGAAGGAAAAGAGTCCAGCAGACTGGCTTTTAAAGCGATCTGATTTTTTGGCAGAAACGAAGTTGGAAGCTACACGGGAAATGATTGAGGCATCTTATGCAGAAGAAAAAATGCAGTCAAAAGAAGCCAGAAAAGAAAATCTGACGAATCTGGATGAGACTTCTTTGCTTCTGGAAATAGAAGACCGCCTGGGAATTGTAGAAGGAACCGGAGAATACCCGGATGAGACGGATGTTTCCCGGGGAAAGAGAATTTGGTCCATTGTACTGCTGATAGCGGCAATTTTGCTGGCGATTGTTGGAATCTGGAAAGTGAAACACCAGCTGGATCTTTTGCAGGCACCATTTGAACGGACGTTTCATCAGACCGAAGAGACGGAAGCAAAGAAGGAAACGATAGAGATTCAATTAGGCGATAAAGCAGTAGTTCTCTCTGAAGCGGGGCAGATTCTCTATACTGTGCCATTGGAAGAAAGCAACCTCGCAGGAGAGCACGATTACAATGAAGAAATTCAGACAAGAGATGGCTGGACGTATTATCTGCCTTGTCCGGAACGAAAAGACAGTCAGCTTTCGAAGGTTCATCCATCTTTGTATCATACCTTATACCGGTCGGATACGGATCAGGAGATTGAGGTGATTGCCCAGGATGTAGATAATTTTACGTTTTGGGAAGATGGAATCTATATTATGCAGTATGGGTCTGTGCAGCGGATCAGTGTAGATGCAGCTTTTGCAACACAGCAGATAGGCGCCTATGCAGCTGTACAAAATGATGAGATTTATTTGTATGATACCCTTGGAAGAACACTGCAGACAGACATAGATGGAAATCTCCAATATGGTGATCGTGTTTTTAAAATGTCTGGAAACCGGATTGAAGATATCATGACTGCAAAACATCAGTATGGAAGTACAGAATATTATTTGAAAGAGCAGAATGATGGAGAGGGTCAGGCAATCTTTTGCAAAAAGGGCGGAAATGAAAAACTTTTTGAGTCTATGGGCAAGTCGATTGACAGTTTCTGCATTGTAGGAGACTGGATTTATTACAGTGCATGGATGAAGGGAAAAGAGCGCGGAAAACAGTACAGTCAGTTATTTCGCCTTTCTCTGACTGAGGAAGATGCAGAAGTGGAAGAATTACACAAACGATATCCGGGAAGAATCTGGCAGTTGTATTATTCCGAAGAGGGAGACCAGATTTATGGGAATTATGCCCCTGAAAACTGGAAAAATGGTTATGGGGTGATTGCTGTTATCTCCCGTTCTGGTCAAATGAGTTATCTGGATGATGCAGAACTTCGGGAAAGACAGGAAACGACAGGCAATGACCGGGTTAAATTTGTTGTGATGCAGGATGGTCAGGTGTATGGTTATTGGGAAGACTGTTATTGGAAAAAAGGAGAAGTACCGGTACCAATGTGGCGCAAGGTTCTGGTGATTCCGGATAAAAACAGAGTTGTGATGGAAGATTGATCTTCTGTCGCAACTCTGTTTTTTCTTACGGTATACAAGTTCCTCTTTCTGGATATAAACTCCTCGTTTGTCACATAAGTGGATAAGCTTATTTCTCAGTATATAAAATAAGTTCGGTTTTATTCATCAAATTCTGCAATCACGTAAAAACCGCGTGAATTTTCCTGAATATCTTTTATTACACCTTGTTTGGATTTGAGCCGGTCCCTTGACTTGTAGCAGCCGGACATGGCAACAGCCGGTTCGATGATATAGCTGTAGTTAAAGCCTTCTCGTTCTGTGACATCTACGACATCCCCGATTTTCACAAGACCCTGGCGTTCCATTTTGAATTCCATTTCGCGCAAAATATGTCATCTCTTTTCTTTTTCTGTGAATGTTTTCATGCTGCCGATTGGTAATGCGAAGCATCAGCAACGTACGGTTCGCAACATATCGATTATAATGAAAAGAGGTTGGAATGTAAAGGTGTTCTATGTTACAATCTCTTATTATAGAAGGATGAATAGAGACAAATGGAGAGAAAAGAGTTATTAACAGAGCGGTTGAAGCGCTATGCTGCATCTGATGCAGCGGCTTTTCACATGCCGGGACATAAACGGAATCTGGAGTTTGGAATGACGAGGGAGTTTCCTAACCCATTTTCCATTGATATTACGGAAATTGAAGGTTTTGACAATCTGCATCATGCAGAGGGAATTTTAAAGGAATCCATGCGCTGGGCAGCAGGTGTGTATGGTGCAGATCGCACCTATTATCTGGTCAATGGGAGCAGCTGTGGAATTTTAAGTGCCATTGGGGCAGTCATGCGTCCGGGTGAAACGATGCTTGTCAGCCGCAACTGCCATAAATCGGTATATCATGGACTTATCCTCAATTCGTTGAAACCGGAATACGTTTATCCACAAATTATTGAGGATTTGGGGATACAGGGCGGAATCTCGCCGGATGATGTGGAAAAACAATTAGAAGAATGCCCGGAAATTCGCGGAGTTTTGATCGTGTCTCCAACGTATGACGGCGTGGTTTCTGATATCAGCAAAATTGCAGAGATTGTTCACAGGCACAACATTCCTCTTATCGTGGATGAAGCGCATGGTGCACATTTCCCGTTTGGCAATGGATGTTTTCCAAAGTCGGCTTTATCATGTGGAGCGGATCTGGTAATCCAGAGTCTGCATAAAACGCTGCCCAGTCTGACGCAGACAGCAGTCCTGCATCTGAAAGGAAACAGGGTCAGCAGGGAACGTCTGGAACGTTGCCTGCAGATGTATCAGAGCAGCAGTCCTTCCTATGTGTTTATGGCAGTCATGGAGCAGTGTATTTTTGAAATGGAGAAACATGGGAGCAATTGCATGGAAGCATTTTCAAAACGCATTCGAAATATACGTGAAAGACTGGAAGCGCTGCAGATTTTGAAACTGTTAAGCCGGAAGATAAATGGAGCATATGGCGTATTCGACGTCGATGAATCAAAACTGGTGATTTCCTGCCGGGGCGCGATGACAGGCGAGGAACTTAGTGAATGGATGCGCCGGGATTTTGCAATTGAGCTGGAAATGTGCGGAGCGGATTATGTGGTAGCAATCCTGACCTTTTTGGATTCGGAGGAGCATTTGGAGCGCCTGGCAAATGCGTTGCTTGCGATAGATCAAAAATTAGTAATGCAGGGAAACGATATGAATGCGGCTGCAGGACTTGGTGGGAGAAGCGGATTCTGTGAAGCAGAAAAAGGATGGGAAATAAGACCGGAAATCTGTATCTCCCCCGCGGAGGCATGGAATGCACCGCTTGAGCGTATCCGCCTGGAAAAATCGGCAGGACGGATTTCCGGGGAGTTCATTTATTTGTATCCGCCTGGAATTCCGATCATCACTCCAGGTGAAAAAATGACGGAGGAAATCATTCGTGAGGTCGTATATGACCGGAAGATCGGACTTCCAGTCCAGGGAATGGAGGATAAACGGACAGAGTATCTGCGGGTGACCAGAGAAAATCTGGCAAATGAGGTAAGATTGTGTGAGTGAAGTAAGATTCTGTGAATCGGAAAATTGAAAAATCAGCAGCAGGAGAAAACAAAAAATGGGAAAAATTTTTTATCTGATGGGAAAGAGTGCATCAGGAAAGGACAGTATTTATAAACGTCTGCGCAGTGACTGTCCCCAGTTGCAGAGTATTGTGCTCTACACGACACGTCCGATCCGGGACGGAGAATGGGAAGGGGTCGAATACCATTTTATAGACGATGAGAAACTGCATGATCTGGAACAGAGCGGAAAAGTAATTGAAGTACGGACGTATCAGACGGTTTACGGACCATGGAGTTATGCAACGGTGGATGATGGGCAGATTGATCTGAAACATCAGAATTATCTGGTCATCGGTACCCTGGATTCGTATGAGAAACTGCGGGAGTATTATGGGGAAAAAAATCTGATTCCGTTGTATGTTACCGTGGAGGATGGAGTGCGTCTGGAGCGTGCACTTTTGCGTGAACGGCAGCAGAGTGCACCCAAATACGCCGAAATGTGTCGGCGTTTTCTGGCGGATGAAGCAGATTTTGCGCCAGAGCGCCTGGCACGTCTTGGTGTGACGGAAAACTTTGAAAATACGGAATTGGAAAGCTGCGTCAAAAAGATTACAGAGCGAATCCGGAAAGCGTGTTTTTCTACCTGTGTGCAGGAACCGTGATTTTTATGATTTAGGAGCCGGGGCATTGGCTGGGAAGAAAAAGTGTGTTATACTTTTGGCAGGCGCATTTGGCATCCCTGAATTCACGCCGCCTGATCGGCGGCAGAATTTTTATAGTAAAAATGAAAAGACTGCGAGGTGACTGTCATGTTGAATTTTCAGGAAATCATCGGTCATGAACAGATAAAAGAACATTTTCAAAAGGCAATTGAGTACAACAAGGTATCGCATGCCTATATTCTTACCGGAGAGGCCGGAATGGGGCGGAAATCCCTGGCAAATGCTTTTGCGCTCACACTTCTTTGTGAGAAGGGAAAAAGTGAGCCTTGTATGGAATGTCATGCCTGCAAACAGGTGTTGAGCGGCAGCCATCCGGATCTGATCTATGTGTCCCACGAAAAACCAGGAACGATTGGTGTGGATGATATCCGTAAACAGATCAATGATACCATCATGATCCGTCCATACAGCAGCTATTATAAAGTGTATATTGTGGATGAAGCGGAAAAGATGACCCAGCAGGCACAGAATGCGCTGTTAAAAACCATTGAGGAGCCGCCGTCCTATGCGGTTATCCTGCTTTTGACAACCAATCAGGAGGCATTTTTGCCGACGATCCTTTCCCGCTGCGTACAGTTAAAATTGAAGCCTCTTAGGGATTTTACCGTAAAGAAATATCTGACGGACAATCTGCATATTGGAGAAGCAGATGCCGATATTTACGCAGCATTTGCGCGTGGAAACCTTGGAAAAGCGATTTCCCTGGCTTCTTCCGAGGACTTTAAGCTTTTGCATGGAGAAATGCTCCATCTTTTAAAATATGTGAAGGAGATGGATATTTCTGAACTGCTGGATTATATCCGTAAAATGAAAGAAGAAAACCTGGATATCTATGAGTGTCTGGATTTTATGCAGCTCTGGTACCGGGATGTGCTGCTTTACAAAGTTGCGCGCGATATGAACCAGCTGATCTTTAAAGATGAATACAGCAGTATCAATGCAATTGGACAGACATGTTCCTATGCAGGACTGGAGAAAGTGCTTGAAGCGATTGGGAAAGCCCGTGTCCGGCTGGATGCCAATGTCAATATGGAACTGGCCATGGAACTGATGCTGCTTGTTATGAAAGAAAATAGTTAGTGTGTTGGAAGGTCTGGTAATGATTTCTGATCGTTGCAGAAATGTACCGGAAAACAGATAGGAGATAGAAAAATTATGGTAACAGTGATTGGAGTGCGCTTTCGTACGGCTGGAAAAATTTATTATTTTTCGCCTGGAAAGCTGGAAATTAAAAATGGTGACCATGTGATCGTGGAGACTGCACGTGGAATTGAATATGGTCATGTGGTTTTAGGAAACCGCGATGTGGACGATCATAAGGTTGTACAGCCTTTAAAGGCTGTAATCCGTATGGCAAATAAAGAAGATATTGCCCGGGAAGAGGCAAACCGGAAAAAAGAAAAGGATGCTTTTAAAATTTGTCAGGAAAAGATCCGTAAGCATAAGCTGGAGATGAAACTGATCGATGTGGAATACACATTTGATAATAACAAGATCCTTTTTTATTTTACGGCAGATGGAAGAATCGATTTCCGTGAGCTGGTAAAAGATCTTGCATCCGTATTTAAGACCAGGATTGAGCTTCGCCAGGTTGGCGTCCGGGACGAGACGAAAATTGTAGGAGGCATTGGCATCTGCGGCAGACCGCTTTGCTGTCATTCTTACCTGTCTGAGTTTATTCCGGTATCCATCAAGATGGCAAAGGAACAGAATCTTTCCTTAAATCCGACGAAGATTTCCGGTGTATGCGGACGTCTGATGTGCTGCCTGAAGAATGAGGAAGAAACCTACGAATATTTAAACAGCAAACTTCCGGGTGTAGGAGATTATGTAACGACCGACGATGGCCTAAAGGGAGAAGTACAGAGTGTGAATGTGCTGCGCCAGCTGGTTAAGGTTGTCGTTATGGTGGAAAAAGATGAAAAAGAAATCCGGGAATACAAAGTAGAGCAGTTGAAGTTTAAACCACGCCGCAGAAAAGGCAAAGGAGAGCAGGCAGAAGATTCGGAACTGAAGAAGCTGGAAGCACTGGAAAAAAAGGAAGGAAAGTCGAAACTGAATGAATAAGGTGATCTGCGGTGAGGATGAGCGGATCGATGATCTTCAGAGAAATGGTTACCGTATCATCCAGAAAAAGAAAGGTTTTTGTTTTGGCATGGATGCCGTACTTTTGTCCGGATTTGCCCAGGTAAAAGAGGGAGAGATGGCAGTGGATCTGGGAACTGGAACCGGGATCATTCCCATTCTCCTGGAGGCAAAAACAAAAGGACGACATTTTACCGGGCTGGAGATTCAGGAGGAAGTAGCTGAGATGGCAAACCGCAGTGTAAGACTGAATCATCTGGAAGACCGGGTAGATATCGTAAGAGGAGACATCAAAGAAGCCAGCCGGCTGTTCGGCAAGGCTTCTTTTGATGTGGTTACCTCCAATCCGCCTTATATGAATGACAATCATGGATTGAAAAATCCGGATCTCCCCAAGGCAATTGCCCGCCACGAAGTGTTCTGCACGCTGGATGATGTATGCCGGGAAGCTTCGCTGCTTTTAAAAACCGGAGGACGGTTTTATATGGTACACCGGCCTCACAGGCTGGCTGAGATCATTACAGCATTAAAAAATTACAAACTGGAACCGAAGCGTATGAAACTGGTACATCCTTTTATCGACAAGGATGCGAATATGGTGCTGATCGAGGCCGTGCGGGGCGGAAAATCTATGATGAAGGTGGAAGCCCCCATCATTGTATATCAGAAACCTGGCGTGTATACACAGGAAATTTACGATATTTACGGATATTAGAGAACAGAAAACACGCAAGTACGTACAGGAACAAAAATACAGAATGATTGCGCATATTAAGGCAAAAACGGAACTGAGAGAAAAACAGTTGCAGCGAAAATTCGTTATAGCTTTGTCTGGCAGGCGAGGTATGACGGATTTTCTGCTATCAGGAGGAAATTATGGCTGAGCAGGAAAAGACAGCAGGTAAGTTATATCTTTGTGCGACCCCGATCGGAAATCTGGATGATATTACACTTCGGGTACTCAATACGTTAAAGGAAGCAGATCTGATTGCAGCAGAAGACACCAGACACAGCATCAAACTGCTGAATCATTTTGGAATCAAAACTCCGATGACCAGTTATCATGAGTACAATAAGATTGACAAAGCACGCTATCTGGTGGAACAGATGCGCCAGGGGGTCAATATTGCACTGGTGACCGATGCGGGAACACCGGGAATTTCAGATCCGGGTGAAGAACTGGTGAAACAGTGTTATGAAGCCGGAATTGAAGTGACTTCCCTGCCGGGACCGGCAGCCTGCATTACAGCGTTGACTTTATCGGGGCTGGGAACAAGACGATTCTGTTTTGAGGCATTTCTTCCGGTGGATAAAAAGGAACGTCAGTGGGTTCTGGAAGAATTAAAAAGCGAGACACGGACGATGATCGTATATGAGGCACCGCATCATCTGGTGCGGACTTTGCAGGAATTATCCGATACGTTAGGAGCAAACCGGCGCATTACCATTTGCCGGGAACTGACAAAAAAATATGAGGAAGCATATCGGACTACCTTTGCGGAGGCACTGGTTCATTATGAAAGTGAAGAGCCCAAAGGGGAATGTGTCATTGTAATTGAGGGAAAAAGCATCGATGAGTTGAAGGCAGAGCAGCAAAAATCCTGGGATGAAATGAGCCTGGAAGAACATATGGATCTTTACTTAAGCCAGGGGATGGATCGGAAAGATGCCATGAAGCAGGTTGCGAAAGACCGCGGTATCACAAAGCGCGATGTATATCGTATATTAATGGAACATAAGGAAGCATAAACGCAGGGCTGAAATACAAGAACAAAGAATGCCGTGAATTCGAAGCAGGATGCATGTATAATCGGATTTGCGGCAAAAAAATGGGAAAATATGTCAAAATATCGCCATATATTATCAAAATATTAAATCTATGGCATGTCTCTGAAATCCAATAAGATAGAGGTATTCAAAGGATAAGGAGATATGACATGGAAAATGAAAGGTTGCTGCTGAAGATTGAAGAATTGATGAAGCAGCGAGGATACAGCCGGTATCGGCTTTCTCAGTTAAGTGGAATCAAGCAATCAACCCTGACAACAATGTTTAACAAAAGAAGTACGGTCAGCATCGACAATTTGACTAAGATCAGCAAAGCATTTGACATGAAATGTTCGGAATTTTTAAGTCTGGTTGAGGACGATCCGGCGAAAAGCACTGCAAAAGACTTCCCGGTATGCGAATGGGAAGCGCTGAACAAAGATCTGAAGCATGTGGTGGTTCTGATGATGCGGCTTTTAAAAGACAATCAGCTTCAAAATCAGTCCTAATCGTTTGCGCAGAACAGATCTCAGGGCGGCAGGAAAAAAGAATACCGAAACCAGGAAGCGTTTTGTCAGGAATATTGCTTGACAAAACGCTTTTTATTCTATAATATATAAAACGTCAAAATACTTTGAATATCAAAACATTTGAAAATAAAAGTAAATTTAGGATGGTTGCGACAGAGTATCGCACGAATTTCAAGAGGAAACAGGTACGAACATGACAGGCAGAATTATTGGAACCGGTTCTTATGTTCCGGAGCGCATTGTGACGAATGAAGAATTGGCAGAAGTTGTGGATACCAGTGATGAGTGGATCGTTACCCGCACCGGAATCCATGAACGCCGGATCGCTGAGACAGAGGGTACCAGTGTACTGGCTTCCCGGGCAGCCGAGCGTGCTCTGGAGAACGCAAAGGTTACGGCAGAAGAGATTGAGTTTATTTTGCTTGCAACTTCTTCTCCGGATCACTGTTTCCCAAATGGGGCCTGTGAAGTACAGGCGGCGATTGGTGCAGTACACGCGATGGCATTTGATATCAGTGCGGCCTGTTCCGGATTTGAGATTGCCCTCAGCACGGCACAGGCCTTTCTTCAGGCAGGTACGTACAAGACAGGACTGATCATTGGTGCAGACTGTTTAAGCAAGCTGACAGACTGGAGCGACCGGGGCACCTGTGTGTTGTTTGGTGATGGGGCCGGGGCAGCGGTGATCCGCGCAGATGAAAAGACCGGCGTTATTCACAGTGTTATGGGTTCCGACGGTGCGCGTGGCATGGTACTTTCCTGTCTGGCACGCAGCGAGGGGAACTTTTTAAACGGAAAGAAACCGGAACTGGGTTACATTTCTATGAATGGTCAGGAAGTGTTTAAGTTCGCAGTGAAAAAAGTTCCGGAATGCATTCATCAGGTACTTTCTGAAAGCGGTACTGATATGGATGATATTCGGTACTTTATTCTTCATCAGGCAAACTACCGGATCTGTGAGGCTGTGGCAAAACGGTTGAAGCAGCCGCTCGATAAGGTGCCGATGAACATTGACAAGTATGGAAATACCTCCGGGGCTACGGTTCCGATCCTGTTAGATCAGTTAAACCGGGAAGGAAAGCTGAAACGGGGTGACAAACTGGTGCTTGCCGGTTTTGGCGGAGGACTTACCTGGGGCGCAGTGCTGCTGGAATGGTAGTAAGGAAAACAGATTTACGATCCGTTTTCTTCAAACATATAAAAACAATTACATAGTAAAGGAGATTAAAATTATGTTAGAGAAGATGAAAGAAATTATTGCAGATCAGTTAAGCGTAGATGCAGACAGCATCACTGAGGCTTCTTCCTTCAAAGAGGATTTAGGTGCGGATTCCCTGGATCTGTTCGAGCTGGTAATGGCTCTGGAGGATGAGTACTCCGTAGAGATCCCGTCTGACGACCTGCAGAACCTGCTGACAGTTGGTGATGTTATGAATTACCTGAAGGAGAAAGGTGTAGAGGCATAAGCCCTGCACCCTTTTTTGGCGAATGCCGCGACAACGGGAGAAACTGCGCAGAATATGTTTCACCTGTTAAAAGAGTGAGTTGGAGGAGTCAGATGAAAACGAGAATTACAGAACTCTTGGGAATTGAATACCCGATCATTCAGGGTGGTATGGCATGGGTGGCAGAGAGCCATCTGGCAGCTGCGGTATCCGCTGCTGGCGGTCTGGGACTGATCGGCGGGGCGAATGCACCGGCTGAGGTCATCCGGAATTATATCCGTGAGGTAAAAGCTGCAACAGACAAGCCATTCGGTGTCAATGTGATGCTGATGAGCCCTTACGCAGATGAAGTAGCAAAAGTAGTCGTGGAAGAAGGCGTGAAGGTTGTTACGACCGGAGCCGGAAACCCGGAAAAATATATGGAGATGTGGAAGGCAGCAGGCGTGAAGGTCATCCCGGTTGTTGCATCCGTAGCTCTGGCAAAGAGAATGGAGCGCTACGGCGCAGATGCAGTTGTAGCAGAGGGCACAGAGTCCGGCGGACATATCGGTGAGGCAACCACCATGACACTGGTACCGCAGGTAGTAGATGCTGTTTCCATTCCGGTGATCGCAGCAGGCGGTATCGGTGATGGCAGAGGCATCGCAGCGGCATTCATGCTGGGGGCTGAGGCCGTGCAGATGGGAACCCGTTTCCTGGTAGCGAAAGAGTGTATTGTCCATCAGAATTATAAAGACCGTGTCTTAAAGGCAAAGGATATCGATTCTACCGTAACCGGACGCACTCATGGACATCCGGTGCGCTGTCTGAGAAACCAGATGACCAGAGAGTATGTGAAGCTGGAGAACGAAGGAAAGAGCTTTGAGGAACTGGAGTATCTGACACTTGGAACGCTGCGCAAGGCAGTCCAGGAGGGCGATGTAGCGCATGGAACCGTGATGGCAGGACAGATTGCAGGTATGGTTTCCAAGGAGCAGACCTGTAAGGAAATGATCGATGAGATGATGGCACAGGCGGAGAAACTTCTGGGCCGCAAATAGAGTAGGAATAGATTAAGTATTTGAACGCAAAAAGGAGCAAGAGTGATGAGCAGGATCGCATTTATTTACCCGGGACAGGGCGCGCAGGTGTGCGGTATGGGACAGGATTTTTATGAGCAGACAAAGGCTGGAAAAGAGACCTTTGACCTGGCAAGCGAGATTCTGGGTTTCTCCGTTCCGGAGCTTTGCTTTACGGAGAATGACCGTCTGGATATCACAGAGTATACCCAGGCTGCGATGGTGACTACCAGCATTGCCATGACAAAGGTACTGGAAGAAAAGGGCGTGAAGCCGGATGTAACAGCAGGGCTTAGCCTGGGCGAATATTGCGCACTCTATGCGGCCGGTGTTATGAGCGAGAAGGATGCCATTGCAACGGTAAGACAGAGAGGCATTCTGATGCAGCAGGCAGTTCCGGCAGGACAGGGAGCGATGGCTGCTGTCCTGGCTATGGATGCCGCAGCCATTGAAGAAACCATTGCAGATATCGATGGCGTGCAGATCGCGAACTATAACTGTCCGGGACAGATTGTAATTTCCGGAAAAAAAGAGGCAGTCGAAACTGCCTGTGAGAAGTTAAAGGAAGCAGGTGCAAAGCGCACGATCCTGTTAAACGTAAGCGGACCATTCCATTCCCGCATGCTGACCGGCGCCGGTGAGAAGCTTGGTGAGGTACTGGAAAACGTGGAGGTTCATACTCCGGTGATTCCGTATGTGGCGAATGTGACCGCGCAGTATGTAACAGATGCGGCGGAAGTAAAACCGCTTCTGACCAGACAGGTTTCTTCCTCTGTCAGATGGGAGCAGAGTGTGCGTACCATGCTGGCTGACGGAGTAGATACCTTTGTAGAGATCGGCCCGGGCAAGACCCTGAGCGGATTTATGAGAAAGATCGACAGAACCGTAAAGGTTCTTAATATAGAGAAGCTGGATGACGTGTCAAAAGTTGTGGAGGAACTTGGATGTTAACTGGAAAGATCGCAGTGGTGACCGGCGCAAGCCGTGGCATCGGAAAAGAAATCGCAAAGACTCTGGCAGCAAAGGGAGCAACCGTTGTTGTCAATTATAATGGATCTGCAGCAAAGGCAGAGGAGACTGTAAAAGAAATCGAGGCACTGGGCGGCAAGGCAGAGGCCCTGCAGTGTAATGTGTCTGAGTATGACAAGGCAGCAGAGATGATGGAGTATGTGGTGAAAACCTATGGCCGTGTAGACATTCTGGTCAATAATGCCGGCATTACCCGCGATAACCTGCTGATGAAGATGAGCGAGGAAGATTTTGACGCAGTCTTAAACACCAACTTAAAGGGTGCGTTCAACTGCATTAAGCATATTTCCCGCCAGATGTTAAAGCAGAAGAGCGGACATATCGTAAACATCTCATCGGTATCCGGTGTGATGGGAAATGCAGGCCAGGTAAACTACAGCGCATCCAAAGCTGGCGTGATCGGTATGACCAAGGCAGTGGCAAGGGAAATGGCAAGCAGAGGCATTACCTGCAACGCAGTCGCACCGGGATTTATCAAAACCGATATGACGGATGTGCTGTCAGATACCATTAAGGAAAACATCAATGCACAGATTCCGATGAAAAAATTCGGTGAGACAGAGGATGTCGCAAATCTGGTCGCATTTTTAGCATCCGATGCGGCAAAGTACATTACAGGCCAGGTCATCTGTGTCGACGGCGGAATGGCTATGTAATGTTGAAAGGAAGATAACAGGAGAATCGATATGAGCAGACGAGTAGTAGTAACCGGCATGGGTGCCATCACCCCGATCGGAAACAGTGTAGAAGAATTCTGGAACAGTTTAAAAGAAAAGAAAGTCGGCATTGGCCCGATCACTTATTTTGATACCACAGATTATAAGGCGAAGCTGGCAGCAGAGGTGAAGGATTTCGATCCGAAGCAGTACATGGACCCGAAGGCAGCCAAGAGAATGGAGCAGTTCTGCCAGTTCGCAGTTGCAGCAACCAGACAGGCAGTGGAGGATGCAGGACTTGATATGAGCCAGGAAGATCCGTTCCGCGTGGGCGTGAGCATCGGTTCCGGTATCGGAAGCCTGCAGTCCGTAGAGCGCGAGTACAAAAAGCTTCTGGACAAAGGCCCGGGCCGTGTGAACCCGCTCTTGGTTCCGCTGATGATCAGCAACATGGCAGCAGGAAATGTTTCCATTCAGTTTGGCATGAAGGGCAAGTGCATTAACGTGGTAACTGCATGTGCGACCGGTACCCACTCCATTGGTGAGGCATTCCGTACGATTCAGTATGGTGATGCAGACGTGATGGTAGCAGGCGGTGCAGAGGCAAGTATCACCCCGATCGGCGTAGCAGGCTTTACTGCCCTGACTGCATTAAATACAACCGAAGATCCGTCCCGCGCATCCATTCCGTTTGATGCAGAGCGCGGCGGCTTCATCATGGGCGAGGGTGCAGGTGTTGTTGTACTGGAGTCCTTAGAGCATGCACAGGCAAGAGGGGCAAAGATCTACGCAGAGCTGGCTGGCTATGGCGCAACCGGCGATGCATACCATATCACTTCCCCGGCTGAGGACGGAAGCGGTGCGGCAAAGGCTATGGAGATGGCGATTGCAGATGCCGGCATGAAGCCGGAGAATGTAGATTACATCAACGCACACGGCACCAGCACCCATCACAATGACTTATTTGAGACCAAGGCGATCAAGCTGGCATTAGGTGATCATGCTTACAAGACCAGGATCAATTCCACCAAGTCTATGATCGGACATCTTCTGGGCGCAGCAGGCGGTGTTGAGTTCATCACCTGTGTAAAATCTATTCAGGAAGGCTTTGTTCATGCAACTGCAGGACTTGAGAAGGATGATCCGGAGTGCGATCTGGACTACTGCAAGGGCGAGGGCGTACAGATGGATGTAAATTGTGCGATCTCCAATTCCCTGGGATTTGGTGGTCACAACGCAACCCTGCTGGTAAAGAAATTCGAGGCGTAAGTCTTTAGGAGGTAGACCATGACGATTGATGAGATCGTAACACTGATCCAGGCTGTTTCCGATAACGGCCTGACCAGTTTTGTATATGAAGAGGGTGACCAGAAGCTGGTCCTCAAGAAAAAGAAGAAGAAAAACGTGGCACAGGCTCCGGTTGCCCCGGTTGTGATCTCACAGCCGGCAGCCCCGATGATGGGTGCAATGCCGATGCCGCTTCCGGCGGCTCCTGCAGCCGCTCCTGAGGCAGCGGAGAAGCCTGCTGAGGAGAAGAAAGAAAGCACTTTAGACATTGGTTCTGATAAGGTTGTAACTTCTCCGCTGGTAGGAACCTTCTATTCTTCTGCTTCCCCGGAGGCAGAGGCATTTGTCAAAGAGGGGGATACCGTAAAGAAGGGACAGGTGCTTGGCATCATTGAGGCTATGAAGCTGATGAACGAGATCGAGAGCGAATATGACGGTGTGGTAGAGGCAGTTCTGGTAAACAACGAGGATGTTGTTGAGTACGGACAGCCGCTGTTCCGCATCCGGTAGGAGGAACATTATGAGACTGGGAATCAAAGAAATTCAGGAGATCATTCCGCATAGACATCCATTTTTACTGATTGATTTTATCGATGAGCTGGAGCCGGGCGTACGTGCGGTTGGATATAAATCCGTTACCTTTAACGAGCCGCAGTTTAATGGCCATTTTCCGGGACAGCCGGTTATGCCGGGCGTGCTGATGATCGAGGCTCTGGCACAGGTTGGTGCCGTAGCGATCTTAAGTCTTCCGGAGAATAAGGGCAAGACCGCATTCTTCGGTGCGATCAACAATGCGAAGTTTAAGCAGATGGTGCTGCCGGGCGACAGGTTAAAGCTGGAGTGTGAGATCATCAAGCGCAAAGGGCCGATCGGAGTCGGCAAGGCCGTTGCAACCAATGCAGAGGGCAAGGTAGCAGTATCCGCAGAGCTGACCTTTGCGATCCAGTAAGGATATTTAAGGCAGACAGTGACAGAAACAGAGTAGAGGTACGGGAATGTTTGATAAAATCTTAATCGCTAACCGCGGCGAGATTGCGGTGAGAATCATCCGGGCCTGCCGCGAGATGGGAATCAAGACCGTGGCAGTATACTCGGAAGCAGACCGCGACAGTCTGCATACACTTCTGGCAGATGAGGCCATCTGCATCGGACCGGCGGCATCCAGTCAGAGTTATTTGAATATGGAACGCATTCTGGCAGCGACGGTAGCGATGAAAGCAGAGGCCATCCATCCGGGCTTTGGTTTCCTTTCCGAGAATGCGCGGTTTGCAGAATTATGCCAGAAATGCAATATTGCGTTCATCGGACCGTCTGCAGAGATCATTAACAAGATGGGAAACAAATCTGCGGCAAGAAAGACCATGGTTGAGGCTGGTGTCCCGGTTGTCCCGGGAAGCAAAGAGCCGGTCTATACCGTGGAGGAAGCACTTAAAATGGCAAAAGAGATCGGTTTTCCAGTCATGATCAAGGCATCCTCCGGCGGCGGCGGGAAAGGCATGCGTGTGTCCTTGAGTGAGGAAGATTTCGAGGCGAACTTCCAGAATGCCCAGATGGAGTCTGTGAAGGGCTTCTCCGATGACACGATGTATCTGGAGCGTTTTGTGGAAAATCCACGTCATATTGAATTCCAGATTATGGCAGATAAGTACGGCAATGTGGTGCATTTAGGCGAGCGTGACTGTTCCATCCAGCGCCGCCACCAGAAGGTTCTGGAGGAGTCCCCTTCCATCGCGATCTCGGAGGAGCTGCGCAAAAAGATGGGAGAGACGGCAGTCAGGGCAGCAAAAGCCGTTGGCTATGAGAATGCAGGAACCATTGAGTTTCTGCTGGATAAAAATAAAAACTTCTACTTTATGGAGATGAACACCCGGATTCAGGTTGAGCATCCGGTGACAGAGCTGGTCAGCGGTCTGGATCTGATCAAGGAGCAGATCCGTGTGGCAGCAGGAGAACCGTTAAGCGTGACGCAGGACGATATCCATATCCAGGGACATGCGATCGAGTGCCGTATCAACGCGGAGAATCCGGCGAAGAATTTTATGCCGTGTCCGGGCAAGATCACAAACATCCACATTCCGGGAGGAAACGGAGTTCGTGTGGACACGCACATTTACAACGATTATAAGGTTCCGGCCAACTACGATTCTATGCTGATGAAGCTGATCGTGCATGGAAAAGACCGTGCCGAGGCCATTGCGAAGATGAGAAGCGCCCTGGGCGAGCTGATCATCGAGGGAATTGATACCAACCTGGATTTCCAGTTTGAGATCTTAAGCAATCCGGTTTACCAGGATGGACATAAGATCGATACGGGCTTCATCCCGGACCAGTTCCCGGAATACTGCAAATAATGTTTATGGGGCTGTCGTGAAGTGGTATATGACACTTTTGCGCCAGTCCCAACGCCTATTAAGGAGAATCATTTATGCTTAGAAATATGTTTAAAAAGACATATACCATGATCGATACGCACCACCGTAAGGGAAAAAGCGAGGAAGAGCCAAACATCCCGGAGGGACTCTGGAAAAAGTGTAACAAGTGCGGCCAGCCGATCTATGTGGAGGATGTTCGCAATAATCTGTACGTTTGCCCGAAATGCGGCGGATACTTCCGTGTGCATGCGTACCGCCGGATTGAGATGCTGCTTGATGAGGGAAGTTTTGAGGAGTGGAATAAGGAAATGGAGTTTTCCAATCCATTGGATTTCCCGGGATATGAGAAGAAGGTAGCGGCGGCCCAGGAGAAGACTGGCCTGCAGGAAGCCATCGTAACTGGTAAGGGAACCATTAAGGGTTTTGAGACTGCCATAGGTGTCTGTGATGCGCGGTTTATCATGAGCAGTATGGGACATGTAGTCGGCGAGAAGATCACCCGCATGGTGGAGCGCGCAACAAAGGAAAAGCTTCCGGTCATTATCTTTGCCTGCTCCGGCGGAGCAAGAATGCAGGAAGGCATTGTGTCCCTGATGCAGATGGCGAAAACCTCCGCAGCGCTGGAAAAACACCATGAAGCAGGCCAGCTTTTTGTCAGCGTACTGACAGACCCGACGACTGGAGGTGTGACAGCAAGTTTTGCAATGCTGGGCGATATTATTCTGGCGGAGCCGAATGCGCTGATCGGATTTGCAGGCCCGCGCGTCATCCAGCAGACCATCGGCCAGAAGCTGCCGGAGGGCTTCCAGAGAGCAGAGTTTTTGCTGGAGCACGGTTTTGTCGATAAGATCGTGGACCGTGAAAACCAGCGTGATGTGCTGGCAGACATTCTGCGGATGCACAAAAAGACCGGGATGACCATTCATCCACAGGAGGGACAGGTGCAGGAAGCCGAGTCTGTGGAAAACTATCTGGAAAAGCAGAAACAAAGTGGAAAAAATGCCTGGGATACCGTGCAGCTTTCCAGAAGCGCGGCACGTCCGGTCGCACTGGACTATATTCATGCGCTGTTTGATGATTTTATGGAATTTCACGGAGACCGGTATTTTGGAGATGACGGAGCCATCATTGGCGGAATCGCGACTTTTTGCGGCATGCCGGTAACGGTTATCGGACAGCAGAAAGGACGTACTACCAAAGAAAACATCCACCGGAATTTTGGTATGCCGTCCCCGGATGGTTACCGGAAGGCACTGCGCCTGATGAAGCAGGCGGAAACCTTTGGCAGACCTGTCATCTGTTTTGTGGATACTCCGGGCGCATTCTGCGGGATTGAGGCAGAGGAGCGCGGACAGGGCGAAGCGATTGCCCGCAACCTGTTTGAGATGGCAGCACTGACGGTTCCGGTCCTTTCTATTGTGATCGGTGAAGGCGGAAGCGGCGGCGCACTGGCAATGGCGGTAGCCAACGAGGTCTGGATGCTGGAGAATGCGATTTATTCCATTCTTTCCCCGGAGGGTTTTGCGTCCATTCTTTGGAAGGACAGTAAGAAAGCTCCGGATGCGGCAAGGGTTATGAAGATCACGGCAGCTGATCTTTACGAGCGCGGCCTGATCGAGCATGTGATCCCGGAGAAGGAACCGGCTTCCATTGAGACCATGCCGCAGCTTGCAGAAAATATGAGACAGGGCATGACTGCATTTTTTGAGCGTTACAATGGTAAGAGCAAAGAGGAAATCCGCGAATCCCGTTACCAGAGATTCCGGAATATGTAAACGGCTGCAAGGGACAGAATCGTGTGAGAGGATTTCACGTTGGTTTGGTCCGGGCAGACCCAAGGAGAAGTGCATGAATAACATGAAAGCATTAAAAATCGGTGATCTTACAGCAAAATATCCGATCATCCAGGGAGGTATGGGAGTTGGTATCAGTCTGCATTCCCTGGCTGGCGCAGTGGCAAAAGCCGGAGGGATCGGCATTATCTCTACGGCGCAGATCGGCTTTAAGGATCCGGAGTTTTTGAAGGCACCGATGGAAGCAAACCTGCGTGCCATTGGCGAGGAACTAAAAAAAGCGCGGGAGATCGCGCCGAAAGGTATTATTGGATTTAATATTATGGTGGCAACCCGCAATTATGCCCAGTATGTGAAAGAAGCGGTAAAGGCAGGTGCAGACATCATTATTTCCGGCGCCGGACTTCCGGTTTCTTTGCCGGAGCTTGTGGAAGGGGCAAAGACGAAAATCGCGCCGATCGTTTCCACCGCAAAATCCGCACTGGTCATCTGCAAGATGTGGGACCGCAAGTATAAACGCATTCCAGATCTTCTGGTGATCGAGGGACCGTTGGCAGGTGGACATCTGGGATTTTCCAGAGAAGATTTAAGCCGCTATGGTGCAGATACGAACGATGTACCGCATACTTACCATCAGGAACTGTATGATGAGGAAATCCGCGGTATCATGAAGGTGGTAAAGCAGTTTGAGGAAAAGTATCAGCAGCATATTCCGGTAGCCATTGCCGGAGGCATCTACACCCGCGAGGACGTAGAACATGCCATGGAGCTTGGCGCAGATGCGGTTCAGGTGGCAACGCGCTTTGTTACGACCAAAGAGTGCGATGCACCGGAAAGCTACAAGCAGGCTTATATCGATGCGAAGGCAGAGGATATCGTGATCACCCAGAGTCCGGTCGGTATGCCGGGCCGCGCGATCGTCAATCCGTTCCTGGAAAAGATCACTGCCATGAAAGAGCGCGGCGAAAAGGCAAAGATTACGCATTGCTACCAGTGCCTGGAGCACTGTGATCCGGCCAACATCCCATACTGCATCACCAAAGCGCTGTCTAATGCGGCAGAGGGGGCATTAAATGATGCTCTTTTATTCTGTGGCAGCAACGCATACCGTGCGGATAAGATCGAGACGGTCGAAGCTGTAGTGCAGGATCTGGTTGGTGCAGTGTAAAAAATGCTCCATGTATGACATAAATGAGATTGAAGTTCCATAGATTTAGAGCAAACGGTGCTGCGTTTTCCAAAAGAGCAATTGCCAGGCAATATCAAGGCAGCAAAAAAGGAAACAGCAGTGTCATGAGCATATGGGAAGTGAAACGGCTTTGCTGAATTATCTCTGGGGCGGTATGCTCTTAGCCGGAATGCTGTGGGGCGCAATCAATGGAACATGGGATGAAGTGACCCAGGCTCTTCTGGACTCTGCAAAAGAATCCGTGAGTCTGGGTATTACTATGCTTGGAATCCTGTCGTTCTGGTGTGGCATTATGGAAATCGGAAGCCGTTCCGGACTTGTTGGATGGCTGGCAGAGCGCATGACACCGCTGCTGGATTTTCTGTTTCCAGAACTTGAGCGGGATCATCCGGCCAGGGAACCTATTGCGGTGAACATCATAGCCAATATGCTGGGACTCGGCATGGCTGCGACACCGGCCGGGCTAAAGGCGATGCAGGAGCTGGAACGGGATATCCGGGATGAGGCACGGACTGCGACCGCTTCCATGTGTACATTCCTGATCTTAAATATTTCGTCGCTGCAGTTGATCCCGGTCACACTGATCGCGTACCGGAGCCAGTATGGATCGAAACAGCCGGAAGCAGTGCTGGGTCCTGCGCTTGTAGCAACGACGGTTTCTACATTGACTGCGATAGCTTTCTGCAAGATCATGGATTTGAGAACCCGAAACAGGAGCAGGCGTGGAAAGAACATGATGGAAAGCCGTAATCCTGAAAAAGATGTTCCTGGTGTCGGAACTGTCAGGGAGGTGACACGTCCATGATCCTGTGGATTTCTAAGATCCTGCTTCCGTTTGTGATCAGCTATGTTGTAGCCTTTGGGCTGATCTCGCATCGCCCGGTATTCGATGATTTTCTGGACGGCGCAAAAAGCGGTATGGAAACCGTGGCAGAGATTCTGCCGACACTGATCGGTCTCATGAGCGCAGTTGGTGTGGTGCGTGCTTCCGGGCTTTTGAATGCAGTAACGGGAGTTTGTGCCGGAGCTGCAGGTATGCTCCAGATTCCACGGGAGCTGGTTCCGATTACCCTGGTGCGTCTGGTTTCCAATTCTGCAGCTACCGGACTGTTGCTGGATCTGTTTCGGCAGTACGGACCGGACAGCCGGATCGGAATGGCAGCATCGGTACTGATGAGCAGCACGGAAACGGTGTTTTACTGCCTGAGTATTTACTTTGGCAGTGTAAAGGTGCGGCGGACCCGTTATACCGTGCCCGGGGCCTTGATTGCGACAGCAGCAGGTATTGCTGCAAGTATCTGGATTACGGGAGCATAATGCAGAAGAAATCTGCCGCCAGAATTGTATCATGCGGGATTTTCCGTTCAGGGGAACTCTGCCACTGGACAGTAACCAGTACACAATTCTTTCACAAACTCGTAAGAAAAACGCGGTTGTCGAAAGAGGGTAAATCATGTATAATCAAGGACGGAGCGACAGGCTTCGTGTGCAGTGAGGGAGAAAAGTGGATACTTACGCGACATTAAACGATGCCCTGGTGAATCTGTTCCGTGATGTTATGGACTTAGAGGAGAAGGCCATTATCACGGAAGAATTCCAGGATATTACAAATAACGATATGCATGTGATTCAGGCAATCGGTATTGGGGAACCGAAGAATATGTCTACGATAGCGAAGACGCTTTCCGTGACAGTGGGAACCCTGACCATAGCCATGAACAGTCTGGTTAAGAAAGGCTACGTGACCCGGGAACGAGGAAAGGAAGACCGGCGTGTAGTCTATATTTCGTTGTCTGATAAAGGACGGAATGCGTATCAGTATCACGAGAAGTTTCACCATGACATGATCGATGCAATCCTGCAGAATCTGACTGCTGACGAGACTGAGAGTCTGGTCAGTGCCCTTGCCAAGCTGAATCTGTGGTTCCGTAAGGCAAAAGGATAACATACACAAGGAGGCTTTATTATCATGAAGAAATTAGTCATGGGCTTACTGGGAGCCATGATGATCTTATCATTAGCAGCATGTACACCGACCACCGAGAAAAATAAGACCGGTGAGGTAAAAGAACCGGAAGCAGAAGTGGTAGAGACCACCGCTGATGCAGGTCCGGGTGTGGTAACCGGCAGACCGGTCGACCAGGATGCACCGGATCTTACCATGGTGTCTGTTTACAGTCTGAGCGAAGACGGCAGCAAGATCCAGAGCAATATGGACTCTGTAGAAGATCTGGAAGAGCAGAGCCTGACAGATCTTCTGGTTCAGTACGGTGTGCTGGATGAGGGAACAGAGGCGGTCAGCTTTAAGGCGGAAGGCAGCGCGGAAAGTCAGGAAGCAGGACCGGGTGTAACTGCGGATACTTCGATTGCAGCGAAAGGCACCCTGGAACTGAGCCAGTTCCCAACCGATAACCGGGAAAAACGACTGCAGGCAGTTGCAAATACGTTCTGCGAAAACATGAATGTAGAAATTCTTACGGTCGTGGTAAGTGGTGAGACTCTGGCAGATGGTTTAACTTATGTAGATGCGGGAAAATAAAAAAAGATATGGAAAGATCCTGTACCTGACAATTTATGCGGGTACAGGATCTTTTTTTGTATTGCATACCGGGGAAGTGCCAATGGCGCGTCTGCTGATTGTGCCCGATCTATGAAAATAATACAGCTTTTTAAAATGAGCAAAGTTGTATTTTGAAAAAAGTGAGAACGTTAAGAAAATAGCACATGTTTTGACATAAACATACAAAAAATAAGCGCGAATCACCAGAGAAAATGATAAGAAATGCACATTGTTGATAAAAAATGTCACTGAAAATGCTAATTTTTAGATAAAGTTTCATAAGAAAAAGTACAACTTCTGATAAAAAATATCTTGTATTCTATTGCGCATTTTGACAGGAAAACATATAATAAAGCCATGAGAGTTGTTGAAAACAATCAAAAACTATAACATGTTGGGAGGAATCAAAATGAAGAAAGTCTTCAAAAAAGCAACGGCAACCGTGACAGCAGCAGCAATGCTGGCCAGCCTGACTGCATGCGGCGGCGGTGCTGCATCATCCAGTGCGACTACGGCAGCTCCGGCAGGCGAGTCCAAGGCAGAGGGCGGTGCCGAAACCACAGCAGCAGCTTCCGGTATTGACAACAAGGACATCAAGATCGGTGTTTCCATCTGGTCTTCTACCGACGTTCTTGGTTCCCAGTGTAAACTGATCCTGGATGAAGCCGCAAAGGCTCTGGGGGTACAGGTTCAGTATGTTGACCAGGGACATGTATCTGAGAAGGTTACCGCTTCTGTTGAGCAGCTTGCAGCAGCAGGATGCCAGGGTATCATCATCTGTAACTCTTCCGATACCGAGATGACTTCTGCGATCAAGACCGCAAACGACAACAAAGTATATCTGGCACAGTTCTTCCGTGTAATCAGCAAGGACAACAGCGCAGATATCTACGATATGGCTACCCAGTCTCCGTACTACATCGGTGCAGTTCATGAGAACGAGCCGGAGAACGGCGAAAAACTGGTTCAGATCCTTTTGGACAAGGGCGACAGAAACATCGGTCTGATCGGCTGGGAGCAGGGTGATGCTACCTGGTTAGGCAGATGGGAAGGTTATAAAGCAGGCGTTGAGAAATGGAATTCCGAGCATCCGGATGATCAGGCTAAGCTTTCTGAGCCGCAGTACGCAGGTACTTCTTCCGAGGGTGGTTCCAAGGCAGCAGAAGCTTTAATGTCTGCAGATCCGACTCTTGATGCACTCATCCCGGCAGGCGGCGGCGGTGACCCGCTTCAGGGTGCTATCGCAGCTGTTGAGCGTGCAGGCAAAGTTCAGGATATCGATATCGTTTCTACCGACTTCCTCCCGGACCTTGGCGAGAGACTTGAGAATGGTTCCATGGCTGGTCAGTCCGGCGGACATTACTGCGACCCGCTTATCGCTTTCATGATGGTTTACAATGCAATCAAGGGCAACTACAGCGGATTCGAAGGCAAGTTTGAGGATGTTCCGTTCCCGTACCTGTATGTATCTTCCGCAGATGACTACAAAGCTTACGAGCAGTACTTCGTAGATCAGCTTCCTTACACCGATGAGGAACTGGTTGAGATGTCTGAGCTGGATCTTGAGGGCCTGAAAGAGGCAGCAGCTAAGATCTCCATCGAAGACGCAGCAGCAAGAGCTGGTAAATAATTTACAAAAGATGATTTGGGCTGAGTAGCTTGAGACGGCCGGTATCGCGCGGCGATGCCGGCCGTCATGTCTTAGTATGAAATAAGAACGAGGTAAAAAATATGGGTACTCCTGTTGTTGACACACCCGGAAAGAAAAAACTTTCGGGAACTGCGAAGGGCTATCTGATCCTGTTTGGTCTGGTAGTGATTTCCTGGCTGATCTTTAAGATCCTGACACCTAGCAACTTTGGTTCACCGGCTAACATGCTGAGCTATTTCCAGGCCAGCCTGATTGCCACAGTCGGTGCAGTTGGCTTCTATTTCGTTATGGTTATGGGAATGTTTGATTTCTCTATTGGTGCAAACATCATGCTTTCCGCAATCGTTGGCTGCGTGTTCGCATCAAGATTCGGAATGGGCTATGCCGGACTCATCATCGGAAGTATCGTGACCGGTTCCATCGTTGGTCTGTTGAACGGCGTTTTCTATGTTAAGCTTCACATTCCGTCTATGATCGTAACCACGGGTCTTGCGCTGATTTATGAGTCTGTTGCGAACTATATCGCAGGCGGTGTGGAGCAGACGCTTCCGTCTAACCTGCGTGCCTTTGGCCAGATGCCGGGCAACATTATCCTGGCAGTGTTAGCATGCGTGCTTGCGTACATCTTTTTAAATTACACCAAGATCGGTACATACACCTACGCGATCGGCAGCAACGAGTTTGTAGCCAAGAACATGGGTATCAATGTAGATAAATACAAGGTTCTGGCATTCATCTTAAGTGGCGCCTTCCTTGGCGTCATGGCAGTCCTGACCATCAGCTATGGTTCTTCCATGGTAGCAGTAACCGGAATGGCCTCCATGAGCCGTAACTTCGTTCCGACCATGGGCTGCTTCTTTGGGCTTGCATTTAAGAAATACGGTATGCCGTTACAGGCAATTGTGATCGGTGAGTTTGTCATCAACATCATCTTCTTCGGATTCATTGCCATGGGTGCGCCGACCGCAATCCAGGATGTTATCACCGGCCTTGCGCTGCTGATCATCATTACGGTAACCACCAAAGTAACAAAAGGCGAGATCGTCAAGTAGATCATAGGGAGGAAATGCAATGAGCGAAGTAAGGTTAGAGGTAAAAAATCTTTGCAAGTCCTTCGGTATCACGAAGGCGGTTCAGAATGTTTCATTTAACGTAAACAAAGGCGAGGTACATGCGTTGATCGGTGAGAATGGTTCCGGTAAATCAACCCTGACCAACATGTTGACCGGTATCTACAGCATCGGAAGCGGTACCTTCGTACTGGATGGAAAAGAGATCCATCCGAAAAACCAGGTTGAGGCAAATAACGAGGGTGTCTCCATTATCGTGCAGGAGCTTGGTACCCTATCTGGCCTGACTGTGGCAGAGAATATCTTTCTGGGTCATGAGGACCAGTTCGTACATATGGGAATCAAGAACACCAATGCCATGAACAAGAAGGCAACGGAGCTCTTAAAGAAATATGGCTTTGAGCGTATCAAGGCAGCAGACATTATTGATGAGTATAACTTTGAGGACCGTAAGCTGATTGAAATCGTAAAGGCAACCTACTTTGATCCGAAGATCGTAGTCATCGATGAGACCACCACCGCTCTTTCTCAGGAGGGACGTGAAGAGCTGTACAAGCACATGAACCGGATCCGCGAGAGCGGAAACTCTATCATCTTCATTTCCCATGACCTTCCGGAGATTCTGGACAAGTCTGATACCATCACGATCATGCGTGACGGTGTTTACATTGACACTGTAAAGAGCAAAGACGTAACAGAGGATGACTTAAAGCGTCTCATGGTTGGCCGTGAGGTAACCGGTGACTATTATCGTTCCGATTACGGAGAGAAGGTTTCTGATGAGGTGGTTCTTTCTGTAAAGAATGTATCTGTTCCTGGCCTGATCCACGATGTAAGCTTTGACCTGCACAAGGGTGAGATCCTTGGCTTTGGCGGTCTGTCCGAGTCTGGTATGCATGAAATCGGAAAAGCTATTTTCGGCGCTTCCTATGACCGTACCGGTATCGTAGAACTGGCAGATGGAACCCAGATCAATGATATTCCGACTGCCATTAAACACAGCATTGCTTATACGTCCAAAGACCGTGATAATGAGTCTGTTGTGTTAAACCAGAGTATTGGTGATAATATCTGCCTTCCGTCCTTAGACAGCCTGGCCGGTAAGAGCCATCTGTTAAGCGATAAGAAGTTAAAAGAGTTTGCAAACAAATATGCAAAGCAGATGTCCGTTAAGATGGTCAACGTAGACCAGTTTGTATCCGACCTTTCCGGCGGTAATAAACAGAAGGTTGTTCTGGCAAGATGGATCGGTAAAGACTCTGATATCGTTGTATTAGACAGTCCGACCCGAGGCATCGATATCAAGGTAAAACAGGATATCTACCAGTTAATGAACCAGATGAGAAAGAATGGCAAGTCCATCATCATGATTTCTGAGGAGTTAATGGAGCTCATTGGTATGTGCGACCGCATCATGATCATGAAGGATGGCAGGACCAGCGGAGAGCTGGAGCGTAATGAGGCCCTCGATGAGAACAGCCTGATTACGATGATGGTATAAGGAGGCAGCAATGGAGAATCAAGTTAAGACAAATACAGACCAGAAGGAGCAGCAGCTCAAAAAAATATCAAAAATGTCGATGATCCGTGCCCTGCTTCCGATCGCGGGACTGATTATCATTTTCTTACTGTTTAATGTACTCACGAATTTCCGAATGATGAAGAACCTGCCGCTGGTACTGTCACAGGTATATGTGACTATGATCGCAGCAACCGGTGTATTCTTTATCATGACCATGGGTGGTCTGGATTTCTCTCAGGGCTCTATCCTGGGTATTGCATCCATCGTAGTATGTATGATTTCCAAGACCAGCATTCCGCTTGCAATTGTGGGTGGTATCGTGGCAGGCGCAGTGATCGGGGCAATCAACGGTTACTTCTATGTATACCGCAAGATCAAATCCTTTATTGTTACGATCTGTACCATGTTCCTGTTCCGCGGATTTATCAAGTATCTGACCACCAACGCGCCGGTCGCAGGTTCTGCAAAGCTGATCAACTTTGACAGCACCGGATTAAAGATTGCATGTACCGTACTGATTCTGGCTATTGGATTTGTACTGTTCCGCTTCACGAAGTTCGGCACTTACTTAAAAGCTATCGGTGCAGGTGAGAAGGCCGCAATGTTCTCTGGTATCCGCACCGACCGCATGAAGTTCTGGATCTACGTTTTAGCTGGCGCAATTACCGGTTTTGCAGCGTTTATCAACGTTATCAAAGTTGGTTCTGTTACTTCTTCCGGCGGTAACCAGTTAGAGACCCAGATCCTGATCGCACTGGTACTTGGCGGTATGCCAATCTCCGGCGGCGCAAAGGTACGCTTTGAGAACATCATCGTAGGTTCTCTGCTTTACATCGTATTAAACAGCGGACTGACCATGATGGGCTTCACTACACAGCTCATGCAGCTGATCCAGGGTGTAGTCTTCCTGGTATTCGTAGCAGTATTTGCAGACCGTCAGTCCCTGCAGGTTATTAAATAACCGGCTGGGGAGCAGCTGCCTGCAGAACGAAGTAAGCACAGCGAAAATTTATGCGGCGGGAATGCCGGTATCAGGAGAAGTATCGGAGGTTTGATGATATGCCCAGAACAGCTGGAAGTCAGAATCAGGAAAATCTGAAATACCAGAAGCTTTACAACTGGGGTCGTACCCTGATCACCAGCGGGGTGATCAAAAACCAGGACAAATTCCCGTCCGAACATATCCTTCAGAAAAAATTCGGATATTCCAGACAGACGGTCCGCAATGCTTTGGACCGTCTGGAAAGGGATGGTCTGATCGTACGGATAAAGGGAAGCGGTACCTATGTATCTTATCAGAACCAAGACGCAGACGGGGCACGTCCCCATGTGGGGCTGATCTTAAGCTATCTTTCGGACTATCTGTTTCCACAGGTGTATGCAGGAATTGAGTCGGTACTCCAGGAAAAAGGATTCGAGATCGATGTAGCGGTAACCAGAAATCGTCTGAACGATGAGGAAATGTATTTAAAAGGTTTCTTAAACCGGAATGTGGCGGGACTGATCATTGAGGGCACCCGTTCTACATTTCCAAATCCGAACCTGCGTCTTTACAAGGAAATCCGGAAGCGGAATATTCCGACCCTGTTCATTCACAACCATTACCAGAACGAGCAGTTTGACAGCGTGGAAATGTCAGATGCAAAAGCCGGGTATGAACTGACCCGGTTTCTCATCCAGAAAGGTCACCGGCGTATCGGCGGAATTTTCAAGTATGATGACATGCAGGGGATTGAGCGATATCGCGGTTTTATTGAATGCCTGTCCGACTATGGAATTAATTTTGACGATGATTGTATCCGTTGGTATTCCACCAAGGATATGGAAGAAAAGTTAAGCAGGAAGAGTTTACTGCGGATGTACCGCAGGACAAAAGACTGCACGGCCATGATCCTCTATAACGATGAAGTGGCTGGCTTCTATATGGATTTTTTAAAGGAACGCGGACTGAGGGTTCCGGAAGATATTTCTCTGGTATCGTTTGATGATGCGGGACCGGAGCAGGATGCGGAACTGAAAATTTTATCGGTGATCCATCCCAAATACAATCTTGGGAAAATCACAGCCAGAAATCTTCTTCGCATGATGGGGGATCCGGATTGGCAGAAAAAGAATTACGCACACCAGTTTCCGGTGACATTCAACAACGGAAACTCGGTACGTGATATAAGATGAACATTCATATTTATCAAGGAGGTAGATTGAAATGAAAAAGTTATACTTTGCAGTAGGCTCCCAGGACCTTTACGGAGACGAGTGCTTAAAACAGGTGGCTGAGGACAGCCGCCAGATGGCAGAGTTTTTAAATGACAAATTAAAAGATATCGTAGAGGTAGAGCTGGTTCCGACCATCATTAACTCCGAGAGCTGCATCAAGACCATGCGTCAGGCATCTTGCGATGATGACTGTGTCGGCGTGATCACCTGGATGCATACTTTCTCCCCGGCTAAGATGTGGATCAAGGGCCTTCAGGAACTGAGAAAACCGCTTTTACATCTGCATACCCAGGCAAACGAGAAGCTTCCGTACGATGCGATCGATATGGACTTCATGAACTTAAACCAGTCTGCACATGGTGACCGTGAGTACGGCTTCATCGTAGCAAGAATGGGAATCCCGCACGAGGTTGTTGCAGGCTACTATAAACATGACGATGTAGTTGCAAAGATCCGCCAGTTCGCATCCGTTGCAAAGGCAATCGCTTATTCCAAATCCTTAAAGGTTGCTTCCTTCGGCAACAACATGCGTGAAGTAGCAGTAACCGATGGCGACCGTGTAGAGAGCCAGATCAAATACGGCTGGGAGTGCAACTACTTTGCACTGGGTGACCTCGTAGACATCATCAATGCAGTGACCGAAGATGAGATCGATGCAAAGATGAAAGAGTACACCGATAAGTACACCATGAAGACTGAGCGGATCGATTCTGTCCGCGAGCAGGCAAAATATGAGGTTGGTCTGGAGAAATTCCTGGCTGCCAACGGTATCGGCGCATTTGCAGACACCTTCCAGGATCTGCACGGATTAAAACAGCTTCCGGGTATCGCAGCACAGAACTTAATGGCAAAGGGAATCGGCTTTGGTCCGGAGGGCGACTATAAGATCTCTGCTTTATCCGCGGTTCTGATGAAGATGTCTGAGGGCAAAGAGGGCGCAACCGGCTTTATCGAGGACTATACCTACGATCTGACTCCGGGTCAGGAGTTAGAGCTGGCTTCCCATATGCTGGAGGTTCCGCCGGCATTTGCAGCTACCAAACCGGAGATCGATGTACTGCCGCTTGGCATTGGCGGTAAAGAAGATCCGGCAAGACTGATCTTCGACGGCGTGACTGGTGATGGTATCCAGGTAACCCTGGTTGATATGGGTGACCGCTTCCGCCTGATCTGCGCAGACATCGAGCTGGTAAAACAGCCGAAGCCGATGCCGAACCTTCCGGTAGCAAGAATCATGTACCGTCATAAACCGAACTTCCAGATCGGTACCGCAGCATGGTGCTACGCAGGTGGTGCACATCATTCTGTAGTATCTACCGCACTGACCAGAGACGATATCGCGATGTTCGCCCGTCTGACCGGCACAGAGCTCATCACCATTGGTGACGATACCACCGAGGCAGACCTGCAGAAGTTTTTCATGAAATAAATTATTTGGGAATGTGATCATAATGGCATAAAAACAGACAGCCGCCTCACGGAGAAATCCGTGGGCGGCTGTTTTGGTGTTCATGGGAACTTGTGCTCTGTGAAACGAAAAGGTTCTGCGAGGCTGTGTGGAAATTACTACCCCATTTTCTGGTTCATGAGCCAGGTAGTAAAGTAGGCCTGGATCACATCGAACGGTGCATTTCCCATATCCAGAAGGAAGGTGTGAAAGGCTTTGGCAGAGAACTTTTCGCCAAGCTGCAGCTTAGCGTTTTCCCTCATGTTGCGGATCTCCAGGGAGCCGATGAAGTAAGAAAGATAGTTGGCAGGATTATCCACCATGGCCTCAAACATGGAATCGGTGATGGAGTCCGAGTCACTGAAATAGGAGGAGAGGTATTTGCGGACATCTTCCCGCTCCCAGCCAAGGTAATTCACGGCCAGGTCCAGATACGCATGGATACCGAGGGTCGCTTTGGAGTTCGCTTCCAGCAGTTCGCCAAGCAGCGGGTCCAGACCGTTATCCAGCCGGTAGGACAGTGCTTCCACGTAAGCGGCCCAGCCTTCCGTGTAGCCGGAAAAGCTTAAGATCTTGCGCAGGTCAGAGCCGCAGTGGGTGTGAAACCATACGGTCTGATACAGGTGGCCCGGATAACCCTCATGGGCTATGGTATTGTAGAGCGGCTGGTTATCGTAGACGGGATTCCGGTTGATGTAGATCACATTTTCAGAGCTGTCATCCAATGGTGAGGTTAAGTAAAAGGCAGGACTTAAGGAAAGCTCTAAGGCCTTTGGAACATCCTTTAGAGTGTAGCTGCATTCCGGAAGCTGCGGGAAGTCTTTTAAGGTCTGTTCCTTTAACTCTTCCATAATGGCAGTTGGCTCCGTCTGGCGGTAGTGATAGTCAGAGAGCATGGATTCCAGCTCCGGGTGTTCGGAAAGCAGCTTTGAGGTGGTCTGCAGATTGTTGGAAATTTCCTGTTCGGTGGCCGTCATCAGTTCATCGATCGAATGGTAGGAGGTGCCGGTTGCCGTGTAGACAAGATATTCATAGTATGCCTTTCCGTTCGGGTATCCGCACATTCCCTTTTCATTTGTTCCGGTGCCTTTTAAGGTTTCCAGGCCATCGATCAGAAGCTTGTAAGCCGGGACAAAATGTTCCTCCAGGGCCTTTTCATTGCGGGAGCAAAGCTCCTTTTTTTCATCGTCTGTCAGATCGGGAAGAGCCGCTAACCGTTCCTTAAAGGAATCGATCATAAAGTTGTTTCCCGGGACAAGCAGGTAGCTTTTGCAGGAATCGATGACATGATCCAGAGAAGTATCGCTCATCATCAGGCCGGCATTGGCTTTTTCCTGCTCAAAAGAGAGAATCTGTCCGTAAAATGTGTCCAGATATTCTAAAATATTCAGATAGTCCTCCACATCCTGGCGGGTATAAAAGAGATATTCACAGAGCAGCATCGGAAGCTGGGCCTGGGTTCCGATGGTGGGCGCTAACGGCTGGCTGTAAAGCTCCAGTCCTTCTCCTTTTTTCTCTGTTTTCATCAGGCTTTCCAGGATGCGGAGCGTAAGCTTCTGATCTTCGTTCAGAAGTGCAGGCTGAAAAGATGCGAGCTCATTGCGAAGATCTTCCTGGTCTTTCCGGGTCTGCAAAAATGCATCCATGGAAACGGGAGAGATCAGTGCATCCGTTTTGGTGATGCCGCGGCTTTCCGGGTTTTTCAGTAGAAAATGAAGATCCAGACGGGAGGCTGAGACCTCGTCCTGAAACAGTGTTTCTTCCAGATCCGCAAAACGCTGCTGTTCTTTTAAGTTGCTTTCGGTCAGCTGTTCATAACCGGGATCCGTTTCTTCCTCATAGGGGGCAGCTGTGGTGGGCTGCGGCGTACGGGAGATGGGAGAGCAGGAACAAAGCAGCATGACGCAGAGCACTCCGGTCAGTAATGACACCAGAGCGCGCCTTTTTTTATGATCGTTATGCATGAAGCAATCCTCCAAAGTTAGTCTTAAGTGTTCCTAATTATATCCTATACGAGCCGGAAATACAACAGAACCATAGAATGCAGAATATTGAGTTTTCACGGACTTTATGATATCATTGACTTAATTGGCGCAACAAACTACAGGCTTGCGCAGTTGCAGCGCCGGATATATAGACTGTACGCATTACGGTTCCCAGGTTTCACAGACAGTAATGCACAGGCGTCACATTTGACAGGCAGGTCCGGCAGCGAAAGTTTAGGAGGAACATGGCTCATGTGTCAGAATGAAAATTGTAATTGCAAGAAACCGTATTATATCACCACCGCGATCGCTTATACATCCGGTAAGCCGCATATCGGCAACACCTACGAGATCGTATTAGCAGACAGCATCGCGCGTTTTAAGAGAGAGCAGGGCTATGATGTCCGCTTCCAGACCGGTACCGACGAGCACGGTCAGAAGATTGAGTTAAAGGCAGAGGCAGCAGGCGTAACCCCGAAGGAATTTGTCGATGATGTGGCAGGCCAGATCAAAACCATCTGGGATCTGATGAATACCTCCTACGACAAATTTATCCGTACCACCGATGCAGACCATGAGGCTCAGGTCCAGAAGATCTTTAAGAAGCTGTACGACCAGGGAGATATTTACAAAGGCTACTACGAGGGCCTTTACTGCACTCCGTGTGAGTCCTTCTTCACCGAATCCCAGTTAGTAGACGGCAAGTGCCCGGACTGCGGACGTGAAGTGCAGCCGGCAAAGGAAGAAGCATACTTCTTCAGAATGAGCAAATACGCAGACCGCCTGATCGCGTATATCAACGAGCATCCGGAGCTCATCCAGCCGGTATCCAGAAAGAATGAGATGATGAATAACTTCCTGCTTCCGGGACTGCAGGATCTGTGCGTATCCAGAACCTCCTTTACCTGGGGAATTCCGGTTACCTTCGATCCGAAGCACGTTACCTATGTATGGCTGGATGCCCTGACCAACTACATCACCGGTCTTGGCTACGACTGCGACGGAAACCACGGAGAGCTGTTTAAGAAATACTGGCCGGCAGACCTTCATCTGATCGGTAAGGATATCATCCGTTTCCATACCATTTACTGGCCGATCTTCCTGATGGCACTGGATCTTCCGCTGCCGAAGCAGGTATTTGGCCATCCGTGGCTGTTACAGGGTGACGGCAAGATGAGTAAATCCAAGGGCAACGTCCTTTATGCAGACACTCTGGTAGATTTCTTCGGTGTCGATGCAGTTCGTTACTTTGTTCTGCACGAGATGCCGTTCGAGAACGATGGCGTGATCTCCTGGGAGCTGATGGTAGAGCGCATGAACTCTGATCTGGCAAACATCCTTGGAAATCTGGTAAACCGTACCATTTCCATGTCCAATAAATACTTTGGCGGTGAGGTAAGAAATGGTGGCGCTGCCGATGCAGTGGATGAGGACTTAAAGAACGTCGTTCTGGAATCCGTAAAGAAAGCAGAGGGCAAGATGAATGAGCTGCGTGTGGCAGATGCCATCACCGAGATCTTCAACATCTTCCGCCGCTGCAATAAATATATTGATGAGACCATGCCGTGGTCTCTGGCAAAGGATGAGGCTCATAAAGACCGTCTGGCAACTGTGCTCTACAATCTGGTAGAGGCAATCACCATCGGCGCATCCTTACTGGAGTCCTTCATGCCGGATACCTCTAAGAAGATCCTGGCACAGCTCCATGCACAGAAGCGTGCCCTTTCCGAGATGGATCAGTTCGGTCTGTATCCGTCCGGCGAGCATGTAACCGACGCTCCGGAGATTCTGTTCGCAAGAATGGATATCAAAGAAGTGATGGAAAAAGTAGAAGCAATGCGCGCTGCTGAGAAGGCTGCAGCACCGGCCGCAGAGGAAGCAAAGGAAGAGGAGCCGGTCATCGACATCGAGCCGAAGGCTGAAATCGAGTACGATGACTTTGCAAAGCTCCAGTTCCAGGTTGGCGAGATCATTGCCTGCGAGGCTGTGAAGAAGTCCAAGAAGCTTCTCTGCTCCCAGGTTAAGATCGGCAGCCAGGTAAAACAGATCGTCAGTGGAATCAAGGCACATTATTCACCGGAAGAGATGGTAGGCAAGAAGGTTATGGTAGTTGTAAACTTAAAGCCTGCAAAGCTGGCTGGTGTACTGTCTGAGGGTATGCTTCTCTGCGCAGAAGATGCAGACGGAAACCTGTCCTTAATGGTTCCGGAGAAGAAGATGCCGTCCGGCGCTGAGATCTGCTAAGGTGATAACCCGGAAGTAAAAGCATGCCGGCTGCGGGACAGCCGCAAAGAATGAGGAACAAAGACAGATGTCTGAAAAACAAATTTTGAGACATGGATTAAACGGCAATCAGTTAAAGCTGATTGCCGTTGTCAGTATGTTATGCGATCATGCAGCAATCCGCCTGCTGGCTTACGGGCTGATCCCGGCGCTGCGTGAGACAGGAGCGGATGCCGCGGCAGATCTGTGGAACCAGGTTTTCTGGATTTTGCGCTCGGTGGGGCGTATGGCATTTCCGATTTATGTATTTCTTCTCGTGGAAGGCTTCTGCCATACGGCAAACCGCAGGCGCTATGCAATGCGCCTTGGAATCTTTGCCCTTCTCTCCGAGGTCCCGTATGACCTGCTGTTATTTGGAAAACCCTGGGATATGCGGGCGCAGAATGTGTTTATCACCCTGTTCCTTGGAATTTTGATGTTAACGGTCATAGACTGGATCGGAAAAAATACCGAAGCGGGCATGGCACCTTACCGGCAGATGGGCGTGATCGCGGCAACGGCACTTCTTGCCTGGTTTTTGAAGTGCGATTACGATGCTGTAGGAATTATGCTGATCGCGCTGTTCTTCTGGCTTCGTCCGCAGCCGGGGACGGCATGCCTGTTGGGATTGCTTTTTCTGGCGGCAGCCGAGTCAAAACCGGTCTATCTGCCCGGACTGGCAGCTGCGTTCTGCCTGATCCGCTGCTATAACGGGACACGCGGGGGATTCCGGGGGAAATGGTTTTTCTATCTGGTGTATCCGGTGCATTTGCTGCTTTTGTACGGGTTATCCAGATTGCTGTTTGGTTAGTTAAAGGAGAACATTATGATTTTTGATACCCATGCCCATTACGATGATGAGGCATTTCACGAGGACCGCGATGCTGTTTTAAAAAGTCTGTCAGAGCACGGCATTGAGGCCGTGGTAAATGTAGGCGCCAGCATCCAGACCACGAAAAATACATTGGAGCTGATGAAAAAATATCCATTTGTCTATGGGGCTGTCGGCGTGCATCCAAGTGAGACAGCAGAGCTGAATGATCACCTGTTTGACTGGCTGCGTCATGTGTCGGAGGAAGAGAAAGTGGTGGCGATCGGAGAAATCGGTCTGGATTATCACTGGGACGAGCCAGAGCCGGAACTGCAGAAAACCTGGTTTGTGCGTCAGCTTGGACTGGCAAGGGACCGTCAGCTTCCGGTCATCATCCACAGCCGTGATGCTGCAAAAGACACGCTTGATATCATGAAGGCAGAAAACGCCGGAGAAATTGGTGGAGTGATCCACTGCTTTTCTTACAGCCTGGAAATGGCGAAGGAATATCTGAATATGGGCTTTTATCTGGGAATCGGCGGTGTGCTGACGTTCAATAACGCGAAAAAGTTAAAAGAAGTGGTCGCGTATATGCCTCTGGAGCGGATCGTACTGGAGACCGACTGCCCGTATCTCTCCCCGGTGCCAAACCGTGGAAAACGGAATTCCTCGCTGAACCTTCCTTATGTGGTAGAGGAAATCAGCCGGATCAAACAGGTACCGGCAGAGCAGATCATTGAGATCACAAACCGGAATGCAAAGCAGATGTACCGGATGGAAAAATAAAGGAGGGAAGAAGCATGAGAGAAAAGCTTGGTAATCCGAAGAATACCATCGAAGTAATCCAGAAATATCAGTTTGCCTTTCAGAAAAAGTTTGGCCAGAACTTCCTGATCGATCCCCATGTGCTGGATAAGATCATAGGGGCAGCAGGCGTCACAAAAGAGGATATGGTGCTGGAAATCGGACCTGGTATTGGAACCATGACGCAGTACCTGGCAGAGGCAGCCGGGAAGGTCGTTGCAGTAGAAATCGACAACAACCTGATCCCGATTTTAAAAGAGACGCTGGCTGATTACGATAACATTACCATCATCAACGAAGACATCCTGAAAGTTGACATAAAAAAACTGGCAGAGGAGTACAATGGCGGCCGTCCGATCAAGGTTGTGGCAAATCTGCCGTATTATATTACCACACCGATCATTATGGGCTTGTTTGAAAGCAATGTGCCGATTGATAACATTACCGTTATGGTGCAGAAAGAGGTTGCAGACCGCATGCAGGTAGGACCGGGCTCCAAGGACTATGGCGCACTGTCCCTGGCCGTGCAGTATTACGCGGAGCCATATATTGTGGCGAATGTACCGCCGAACTGCTTCATCCCGCGTCCGAACGTGGGATCTGCAGTCATCCGTCTGACCCGCCATAAGGAGATGCCGGTTCAGGTAACCGATCCGAAGCTGATGTTCCGTCTGATCCGCGCATCTTTCAATCAGCGCAGAAAAACGTTGCAGAATGGTCTGAATAATGCACCGGACATTTCCTTTACTAAGGAACAGATCATAGCGGCGATCGAAAGCCTGGGAGTTCCGGCAACGATCCGTGGTGAGGCACTGGATTTAAAACAGTTTGCGCAGTTAGCGAATTATTTTACGGAACATTGTAAATAAAGTAACTGTTCAGTAGGTCTGCGTATTTACTGCGCTGACCGTAAGAAAACATAGGCTGGCAGGCAAAAATCCCATTGCCGCAGGCAATGGGATTTTTGCTTGTGACTGTGAAGGTACTGAACAGTTACTAAATAAATATTTTGGACATAGCTCTCATATCTTCCGCATATACATAATAGCGGAGGGATGAGAGCTATGTCTGATTATCGGAGACTGATTTCGTACATATATGCATACGAGGGTGGAGAAAAAGGGAAAAATATAGGGTTTGCCAAGATCGATATGCGTGGTCCACAGTGCCGGATCCAGGTGAATGTCAAGAAGGTTTATGTAGGCAGCAGCGATATCGGTGTATATCTGCTTCATACCGGCGGGGAAGTTCTGCTGGGACGGATCTTTATCCGCAGCGGTGCGGGAGAGTTTCGCACCCAGGTGCAGTCCGAAGATGTGGATGGAACCGGCATTCGCATAGAAGACTGTTACGGTCTCACGATCCATGATATGGAAAATGCCTGGCAGAGCTATACTACGATTTGGGAAGATGCAGTAGCGCAGACCGCAGAGATCCAGCTGGCAGAGGTAACGGCAGAGCATATCCGCAGGCAGCAGGAAGAGAGGATGCAGCAGGAACGAAAACAGCAGGAACAAAAACAACAGGAAGAACAGCAGGATCAGCAGGCACAGCAAAGCCTTCCTATATCAGCAGAAATCGAGCGTGAACTGGAGGCAGAGGAAGAAAAGCTGGAAGCGACTGCGCCGTGGGAAGAAAATGTAGCAGTGGATGGGGGAAAAAACGAACAGTCGTGTCAGAATATTGGGGGAAGTAAGCGGGAAAGTGTACAGGCAGAATCTGTGAAAGAAGCCTGTGTGGAGAACATGCAGGCAGAATCTACAGTGGAAAATTGTCTGGAGAGCAAGCAACCGGAATCGGTGGCTGAAAAACGTCTAGAGAGTATGCTGACAGAGCCTGTGGTGGAAAAACATTTGGAGGATTTTGCGCCAGATTCCAGGATGGAAAAGCATCGAAAACGAATACCGGAAGAAGGTATGGCAGAGGTGCAGCAAATAAATCTGCCGGAAGAACAGACAGAGAAGCAGCCGGACGATCAGGATGTGCATCAAGGCCCGGAAGACACCGCACGTCTGGCAGAGCTTGACCGGGAAGAAAATGAAGAACTTGCAGATACGAATATCTGGAAAAAAATGAGTGGTCACTACACAAAAGTTCTGGCTTTTGACTATGACAATGACTGCGAAATCCTCTCCATCAAACCCCAGGATATCGGGCTTTTGCCCCGGGAAATCTGGGTGTATGGAAACAACAGTTTCCTGCTTCACGGATATTATAATTACCGGCACCTGATCCTGGCGAAGCTGCAGGATCCGCAGAAGGCACCCCGCTATCTTCTGGGAGTGCCAGGACATTATTTCAGTAACGAAAAATACATGGCTTCCATGTTCGGCTTCCCGCATTTTGTCCTGGCAAGGAAACAGCCTCAGGGGGACGGAAGATTTGGCTACTGGTATACGGATATCCGGTTGTGAAGACTGCTGATATCCGTTATACTGTTGATATGGGTTACTGTTTGGTACTGGACACGTGCGCGTGTACAGGAGCGTTGTTTGCGCATGCTGAATGGTAACGGCTAGAAAACAACTGGATCTGTAAATGAAACATACAGAACCGGGAAGGAATTTATTGTGGCAGAAGAAAAGAGAGTAGAAGAAAATGCAACGATAGAAAAAGATACGCAGGAAGCATTTGTATCACCGGAGGATATCCGATATATGAAAGAGGCAATCCGGCAGGCAAAAAAGGCCGCGGCTCTGGGGGATGTCCCGATTGGCTGCGTGATCGTATATCAGGGAAAGATCATTGGCCGTGGCTATAACCGGCGTATGGCGGACAAAACAGTCCTGGCTCATGCCGAAATCATCGCGATGCGGAAAGCCTGCAAAAAAATGGGGGACTGGCGTCTGGAAGACTGCACGATGTATGTGACACTGGAACCGTGTCCTATGTGCGCGGGAGCCATTGTGCAGGCGCGGATTCCGAATGTGGTCATTGGCTGTATGAATCCCAAGGCCGGTTGCGCGGGATCGGTACTGGACATGCTCCATGAGGAAGGGTTTAACCATCAGGTAGAGACAAGGATCCATGTATGCAGGGAAGAATGCTCCGGAATGCTGTCACAGTTTTTCAGAGACCTGAGAAAAAAACGGGCAGCAGAAAAACAAAATGGAAATTTTTCTGGAAAGTATGAATAAAACTTATAAGGAATATAGTTTTTTCGTAGTTACGTTTGGTTTTGTGCAGTGCTAGTATGGTAATAACAGGAAAATGTTTTTGTAAAATATTGGAGGGATTAAGATGGCACTGTCACAGGAAGAGAGAAAACATTGGGAAGATGTGATTCGTGAAACGGGAGGTACCCGGGAAATTATGTTAAACAGCCGTGAAATTCCGGAAAAACTCAGCAAATGCAGAGAACTGGTGGAACGGACAGAAATGATGCTGCCTGTAGAGAAAGCTGGTATTCCGGATGTGCGGATTGTTATTACAAAAGCACTGGATCGGAAAGATGGCTGTCCGGTACACGTAAATTGCCATGGAGGCGGATTTGTTTTTCCACAGGGAGAAGATGACGACTATTATTGTGCCCATATTGCATCTGGAATTCATGGCATTGTAGTAGATGTCGATTATGCAGTAGGTCCGGATCATCCATTTCCGACAGCATTTGAACAGAGTTATGCAGCGGTTCAGTGGGCATTTTCGCAGTGCGAAAACTGGCATGCCGACGAAAAACGGGTTTCCATGGGTGGACAGAGTGCTGGCGGAAATTTAACAGCAGCTGTGGCATTGCGGGCAAATGAAAGCAAAGATTTCCAGCTCTGCCTTCAGGTATTGGCATATGCAGCAATGAATTTTCAGACAGATCCGGCTTCCAGACCAGAGACAACACCAGGTGCCGTGGAACGTATGAGGGCATTTGATGCGTTTTATACAGCTGGAGACAAAGCATTAAATTTATCGCCATTTGTTTCTCCCGGACTGGCAACCGATGCGATGATCAAAGATCTGCCGTCCACGCTCATTATTACGGCAGGAAGATGCAATCTGCGTTTCGAGGATGAGGCGTATGGAATGCGGCTGGTTGAAGCAGGGACAGAAGTTACCATGAAGCGGTTTTTGAATTCACGCCACGGTTTTGCCGGAAGAATGGTAGATGAATGGTGGGAGGCGCAGGAATGCGTGATCCATGCGATTCTTGGCGCATCCTTATAAGTGTTTTACGATTGTATCCAAGTGATCGTGACAGAAATCTTGACAAAACGCTTGTTTCTAATGTATACTAAACAGGCATTTGTGAAAACATACAGATGTCACAAGAACATGTCATAAAGCTTCCGCGCAGCCGGGGAGATAGCGGTGCCCTGTATCTGCAATCCGCTCCAGCAGAGGTGATATCCCGCCTCGGATGCGAACTTGCAGGGCTGCCCCTGGTAAGCGGCGTTGACGTTTGGGTCTTGCGCAACAGAACCTCATGAACCGTGTCAGGGCAGGAATGCAGCAGCACTAAGTGAGTCCCTCTGTGTGCCGTAAGGAAGCCTGGACCGAGCTGGCTGCCAGGGTAACGCCTGTGAGCCGTATACAAAGCGGGGTGCGCGGATTTCATAAAGAATAATAGTGGGTATATCTTCAGAGAATGAAGGTATGCCCATTTTTTCCTTTCTCCGAATAAAAGATGGACAAACGAGAAAGCGGTGTATTATAATAAAGTGGGTTTTTTTATTTAGGATAACTATAAAGAAAGAAGGGTGTGTCTTCGATGAGAGTAGGAATACTGACCAGCGGCGGCGATTGCCAGAGCTTAAACGCAACCATGCGCGGTGTGGCAAAAGCACTGTATAAGATGTTTGAAGATGTAGAGATCATTGGTTTTGAAGATGGCTATAAAGGCTTAATGTATGCAGATTACCAGATCATGAAACCTTCGGATTTTTCCGGAATCCTGACAAAGGGCGGAACCATCCTCGGTACGTCAAGACAGCCATTTAAGCTGATGCGTGTTCCAGATGAAAATGGTCTGGACAAGGTTGAGGCCATGAAGCACACATACCGGAAATTGAAATTGGAATGTCTGGTGGTGCTGGGCGGAAACGGAAGCCAGAAAACGGCGAACCTTCTGCGGGAAGAGGGCTTAAATGTGGTATCTCTTCCGAAGACAATTGATAATGATCTTTGGGGAAGCGATGTAACCTTCGGTTTCCAGAGTGCGATCAATGTAGCAACCAACGCCATCGACTGCATTCATACAACAGCGGCATCCCATGGACGTGTTTTCATCGTGGAGGTCATGGGCCATAAGGTTGGCTGGCTGACCCTGTACGCAGGAATGGCTGGCGGTGCCGACATTATCCTGCTTCCGGAAATCCCGTACGATATTAATGTCATTGTTGCGGCATTAAAGGAGCGCAGCAAACAGGGCAAGCGTTTTTCCATCCTGGCTGTTGCGGAAGGCGCAATCTCCAAGGAAGATGCGGGCTTAAGCAAGAAGGAATTAAAAGAAAAGAAAAAGAACCAGGTGATCTATCCGTCAGTTGCTTACGAGCTTGGCGCACAGATCACGGAACGGACCGGACAGGAAGTCCGTGTGACAGTTCCGGGCCATACCCAGAGAGGCGGCGAGCCGTGTCCGTACGACCGGGTGCTTTCTACCCGTCTTGGCGCGGCAGCGGCAAAGCTGATCCAGGAAAAGAAATATGGGTATATGGTAGCAGTGCGGAATAACGAGATTACGGAAGTTCCGCTGGAAGAGGTTGCCGGAAAATTAAAAACGGTAGATCCGAACTGCTCCATGATCCAGGAAGCCAAGATGATCGGAATCAGCTTTGGTGATGAATAAAGACAGCCTGACAGGCAGATGAATTCAGTGAGTCAGACTGCCGGAAACAAGGAGTTAAAGAATATGTCATATACTGCACTATACCGGAAATGGCGCCCTGCCCAGTTTGATGATGTCAAGGGTCAGGATCATATTGTGCAGACATTAAAAAACCAGATTACTAGCGGACGGATCGGCCATGCTTATCTGTTTTGCGGAACCCGCGGAACCGGTAAAACTACCATTGCAAAGATTTTTGCAAAGGCAGTAAACTGTGAGCATCCAGTGGACGGAAGTCCGTGCAATGAATGCGCAGCCTGCAAGGCAATCGCATCCGGAAGCTCCATGAATGTAGTAGAGATCGATGCGGCATCCAACAACGGTGTGGAGAATATCCGTGAGATCCGGGAACAGGTCCAGTATCCGCCGACGGAAGGCGCGTACCGGGTCTATATCATCGACGAGGTGCATATGCTTTCTACCGGTGCATTTAATGCGCTGTTAAAAACACTGGAGGAGCCGCCTTCTTACGTGATCTTTATCCTGGCAACGACAGAGGTGCACAAGATCCCGGTCACGGTATTGTCCCGCTGCCAGCGCTATGATTTCCGGCGTATCACGATCGATACCATTGCGGCGCGTCTGCGGGAGCTGGCCGATGCGGAAAATATCCAGGTAGAGGAGAAAGCGCTGCGCTATGTAGCCAAGGCAGCGGATGGCTCCATGCGAGATGCTTTAAGCCTGTTGGACCAGTGTGTCGCGTTTCATTATGGCACGCTGCTCACTTACGATAATGTGCTGGAAGTGCTGGGCGCAGTGGATTCTGGTGTTTTTAGTGAACTGCTGCGTGCTGTGATCGCAAAGGACACAACGGCGTGCATGAAAAAACTGGAAGAAATGGTGATCCAGGGTCGGGAACTGGGGCAGTTTGTCACAGATTTCATCTGGTACCTGAGGAATCTTCTGGTGTTAAAAACAGCCGATGACGCAGAAAATATGCTGGATATGTCAGAAGACAACTTAAAGCTATTGCGGGAAGAGGCAGAAATGATCAGTGGGGAAACGCTCATGCGTTTTATCCGGATCTTTTCAGAACTTTCCAATCAGATCCGCTATGCAAGCCAGAAGCGGGTGCTGATTGAACTGGCATTGATTAAGCTGACAAAGCCGCAGATGGAGCCGAATCTGGATTCCATTTTACAGCGCTTGGAAGAACTGGAAGACCGGATGGATGAAGGAGTTCCGGTCAATTCCCAGATGATGCAGCAGATGGCGGCCCAGATGGGACAGCAGGGAGCAGGAACGCCGGTATCAGCCGACGCAGAACCGGCACAGCCACCGCAGCAGGTATCCATTCCGAAAGCTCAATTGGAAGATTTAAACCTCATCCGTCAGGACTGGGGGAAAATTATCCGGGAACTTGGCGGAGCAATCCGTCCAAGCTTCCGTGATACGGTACTGGAACCAAGTGGAGACAGTTGTCTGTGCATCGTATTTTCAAATGGGGACAACTATGCCATCGGCAGCAGGCCCACGGTCCTTGGCGCGCTGGAAAAGTATGTGGAGGAGCAGTATGGCAAGACCATGTATTTCAAAGCGCGCATGAGAAATGCCGGTGAGCGGCTGAACACCATTTACGTCAGTGACGAAGAATTAAAAAATGCGGTTCACATGGATATTACAATAGAAGATGAGTAACTGAGCAGATGCAAAACAGTTACAAAGATGACAAAGATTAGGAGGAAGCATCATGGCAAAACGTGGTGGATTCCCGGGCGGAATGCCGGGAAATATGAATAATTTAATGAAACAGGCGCAGAGAATGCAGCGCCAGATGGAAGAGACAACGAAAGAACTGGAAGAGAAGGAGTACAGTGCATCCGCAGGCGGCGGTGCTGTAACCGTAACGGTTTCCGGTAAAAAGGAAGTGCTTTCCGTAAAACTTTCTGAGGAAGTAGTAGATCCGGACGATATCGAGATGCTTCAGGATCTGATCGTGGCAGCAACCAATGAGGCTCTGCGCAAGATGGAAGATGAGTCTCAGGCAGCCATGTCAAAGCTGACCGGCGGATTAGGCGGTCTGGGCGGAGGCTTCCCATTCTAAAATGGATTACTACAGCAAACAGATCACAACACTGATCGAGGAATTATCAAAGCTTCCGGGTGTTGGAAGCAAATCAGCACAGAGACTGGCATTTCATATCATCAATATGCCGCAGGAGCAGGTGGCGAGTCTGGCTGGCGCGATCACGCAGGCCAAGGCGAATATCCGTTACTGCAAGGAGTGTTATACTCTGACAGATCAGGAACTCTGTCCAATCTGCAGCAGCGACAAGCGTGACCATAAAACGATCATGGTGGTTGAAAACACCAGGGATCTGGCTGCATACGAAAAGACAGGAAAGTATGAAGGTGTATACCATGTACTGCACGGAGCCATTTCTCCGATGCTGGGTATAGGACCCAATGACATCAGGCTGAAGGAGCTGATGCAGCGTCTTCAGGGGGACATAAAAGAAGTGATCATTGCCACCAATTCCAGCCTGGAAGGGGAAACTACGGCCATGTACATCAGTAAGCTGATCAAGCCTACAGGAATCCGTGTAAGCAGGATTGCAAGCGGGGTACCGGTTGGAGGAGATCTGGAGTATATTGATGAGGTAACCCTGTTAAGGGCATTAGAAGGGCGCGTGGAGTTGTAGGGCAGGTCAGAGACCAGCTGCCGGTGTCTGCGGAGCAGAAAAACGGCGGCGAGAGAATGGATATTTGCCCGTTGCTGGCCATGCGTACATGAACAGCAGCGAAATGACAGTGGCAAAGGAGTGCAGAAGATGGATAAATACGAGTTTAACATAAAAGTAGAACAAATCAGAAAATTAAGCAATCAGGGCGATTTTGAGACAGCCATGAAAATTGCGGATACCATTGACTGGAAGAAGGTCCGCAATGCGAATCTGCTGTCTATGGTTGCCAACGTTTACGAAAAGAACCATGAGTATCAGGATGCAAAAGACATTCTGCTGATGGCTTTTGAGCGTGCGCCGATTGGGAAACGGCTGCTTTACAAGCTGACCGATCTTGCGTTAAAGGAAGGCAATGTAGAGGAAGCAAATGCTTACTACCGGGAGTTCTGTGACCTGGCGGGAGATGATCCGCGCCAGCATCTGCTCCGTTATATGATCTTAAAGGCGATGGATGCGCCGATTGAGCAGCAGATCCATTCTCTGGAGGGCTATACCGAAGAAGAGCTGGATGAAAAATGGCTGTACGAGCTGGCAGAGCTGTATCACCGTGCCGGTGATGCGCAGCGCTGTGTGGCAGCCTGCGATAAGATCATGCTGATGTTTGGTCTTGGCAAATATGTAGATAAGGCCATGGAGCTGAAGGTCCAGTATGCGCCGTTAAATAAGTACCAGATGGACCTGGTAGAAAACCGGGATAAATACGAGGAAAAACTGCGCGCAGTAGAGCAGGCCTTTGAAGAGGAAGATGCGATGGATGACGAGCCGGAGACTGATGTGCAGCCGGAGGCAGAACAGTCAGGAAATGCCGCTGAAGAAACAGATGCAGAGGCAGAAGCAGAGCTGGCTTCAGAAGTGGTTTCGGAAGTGCCTGCACCGGCGGATGCTGTTCAGGCAGTCCCGGAAGAACAGAATTTGCTAAAAGAGGCTGCTGTAAAAGACGTCGATGAAGAAAACACAGAAGCACCGGAGGTAAATATTACTCCGGATCTTTCCTATGGAAAAGAAGCAATTGTGGCACAGGTACAGCAGGCAGAGACCGAGGCACAGCTTGCAAAAGAGGTATCGCGGATCGGGAAAGATGCAGTGGAAGAGGAGAGTGACCTGGGCAAGACCCGGGTACTGGATTCCATTCGCCGTATGCCGGCAGCAGATGCTGCACGGAAAGCGGAAACAGAAGCTGCGGAGCCGGAAATCGAAGAGATCGACGAATTTGACGAGGAACCAGAGCTTCCGCGCATGACCAATCACCTGATGATTGAGGCAAGATCGCCTGAAAAAGGCATGGAGATTGCGATTCAGACCTTAAAACAGATTCAAAAAGAAACCGGAATAAAAAATCCGGTGGCAAAGATTACCGGTTCCAAGCTGAACAAGCGGGGAATCCTTGCCTGTGCAGACAAACTGAGCGGAAAAGATCTTATGATCGAGGAGGCCGGAGACTTAACGCCTCAGATGATCGGGGAACTGGAAACACTTATGACCCGCGATACCAGCGGCATGCGTATTATCCTGATCGACAACCCGAAACAGATGGAGATGCTGCATGCGCAGAATCCGTCGCTGGCAGACAAGTTTGAGTGCATTGGCTGTGATTATCCGCCGGTACAGGCAGCGGAGCCAGAGGTTGCTGCGGCAGAGCCGGAAAGCATGGCAGAACCGGAGCGAGAATCAAACCTTAAGCAGGCAGAACGTCCGGTACGTAAGGTGGTTCCAACCAGCAATGGGGCTATGCGGGCGCCGGAACCGGAATTAGAAGCTTCAGAACAGGAAGCGGCAGAACTAGCTGAATCTGCAGAAGAAGCAGAAATGGATATCGATGAATTTGCGCAGTATTGCTGCAAATATGCATCAGAGATTGACTGCAGCATTACCGGTAAGAGCATGCTTGCGCTTTATGAGCGGATCGAGATCATGGAAGAAGACGGAATCCCGCTGACCAGAAAGGAAGCACAGGCTTTGATCGAGGAAGCTGCGGACCGTGCGGAAAAGCCATCTCTCGGCAAAGCCATTAAGGGATTGTTTTCTTCTAAGTATGACAAAGACGGCATGCTGATTTTAAAGGAAGAGCATTTTATATAATGAGAAGAGAAATTAGATTAATTGCACTTGATTTAGACGGGACGCTTCTGGATAGCCAGAAGCGTCTCTCTGCGAGAAATGAAAAGGCACTGAAAGAATGTATTGCCCGCGGGATTTATATTGTACCCTGTACCGGCCGCATCTGGGGAGGCGTGCCGGAGTTTCTGCGTACTTTGCCAGGAATCCGTTATGCCATTACGACGAATGGTGCGATCGTGGAAGACGTGGCAGAGCATAAGATCCTGGATGAGCGGAAGCTGGGCTGCGCACAGGCAATCGATATTTTGGAAATGGCAGGAAAGTTTCATACCATGTACGATGCCTATGTGAATGGATGTGCATATGGGGAAAAGCGGTTTCTGGAACATATGGATGATTACGCGATCCCGGATACGATCCAGGCAATGGTCCGCCAGACAAGACAGGAAGTACCGGATGTCGTGGAGAAGGTCCGCGCGTTAGGGCTTACGGTGGAAAAAATCAATTATTTCTTTGGTGACCAGCAGGAGCGTGCCCGAGCAAGAAGAGCCTTGCAGGACCGCGGGGACGTAATTGTCAGTTCATCCCTGGACAATAACCTGGAGATCAATGCGCCCGGAGCAACAAAAGGGGAAGCAATCCTTCGCCTGGCAAAGCATCTGGGCTTAAGCCGGGAACAGACCATGGGTTTCGGCGACGGGGAAAATGATATGACTATGATCCGCATGGCCGGAATCGGTGTTGCCATGGGAAATGCTGTGGAAGCATTAAAGGCAGAGGCAGACTATGTAACCGTGACGAATGATGAAGACGGGGTTGCGGATGCAATTGAAAAATTGTTGTGAAAATTTGCATGAAAGAAATATATGTATGTGGTGGCCGGAAGCGCAGAATGGAGTATATCATATGGATTTTTTAGCAGAACACTGGCTGTCTGTCGGTGTGGGCGTATTCTGGCTGTCTATGGTGCTTTATGGACATTATAGAGGGTTGGTGCGCATTGCAGTGACATTATTAGCGTTGATCCTGAGCCTTGTTGTGACACGTGTAGCCATGCCGTGTGTGACGGCTGCATTGAATCATAATACTGCCATCCATCAGATGGTGGGGGAGAGTCTTTTGAAAATGGCCGGGGCAAAAGCTGGAATGGAAGAAACAGATGAGCCAGATGGAACAGAAGTACAGCCCTCGTATCAGAGAAATATAATAGAAAATTTAAAGCTTCCGGAACAAATGAAGGAGGTACTGCTGGAAAATAACAATAGTGAGATTTACCGTATGCTGGGCGTGAACCGTTTTTTTGATTATCTCGGGTCATATCTGGCAACGATGGTAATCCGGACGTTTGGCTCCGGAATCTTATTTGCGGTAGTATTTCTCTTCTTCCGGATGGGCGCACATTGGCTGGACCAGGTAGCACGGCTTCCAATCATATCAGAATTGAACCAGCTAGCTGGTGCATTACTTGGAGGTGTTGCGGGTCTTCTGATCATATGGCTCGCCGGTCTTATTATAAAGGCCTGCTCTGGTATGGTGTGGGCGCAGCCGGTGCTTATACAGATTGAAAAAAGCTGGTGGCTGAGCTTGCTGTATCAGAATAATCTGTTTAACTGGCTGTTCTTGTGTATTTTGAAGGGCTTTTCGTGAGGACTAGGGCAGAATGCGGTGTATAATCCGGTTGCTGTTTGCGCACCGCGTAAATAGCAACCGGATTTTGCCTGATTTTTAAGCCTTTTTGCGTGTGGCTTTTTGTTTTTATATTTTTTGAAAAAAGTTGTTGACAAACCATTTCCTGGATGGTATAGTATAACTCACCCGCGAAAAACAGCGGGACAGAAAAAAGAAAATAAAAAAACTGTTGACAAAAGCGTAAACATCTGGTAAGACACAACACGCTGCTGAAAACAGCAAAGCGAATCTGAAAAGATTCAAAAAGAAATTTAAAAAAGTTGTTGACAAAAGCTTGAAGCTGTGCTAAACTATC
>NZ_QUEH01000023.1:0-41698 GCF_003477935.1 Clostridium sp. AF32-12BH
CATTTTCAAGGTTCATATTGTTGCTGTTCTCAGCGGCAACGGATAATACTTTATCACATTGTTTTCGCTTTGTCAACAACTTTTTCCATCTTTTTTCGAAGATGAAGCGCAGAAGGAGGGATTTGAACCCTCGCGCCGCTATTAACGACCTGCACCCTTTCCAGGGGTGTCCCTTCAGCCTCTTGGGTACTTCTGCAAAGTCCCGATGCCTGAACATCAGTAAATATTATATTGTCATCGGCAAGCCTTTCGCTTGTCCAACGGAGAGAGTGGGATTCGAACCCACGCGCCCTTGCGGACAAACGGTTTTCAAGACCGCCTCGTTATGACCACTTCGATATCTCTCCTCAAACGTGCTTTACTATATTACCAAAAGCTTTCGTTTTTGTCAAGAACTTTTTTAAGTTTTTTATCGGTGTTTCGTTTTATCTTGCTCGTCACACGCGACTTGATGAATTTTAGCATACCTTATTGTTCCTGTCAACCCTATTTTTTACATTTTTTTACTTTTTTCGTTTTCACGCTTTTCACGTTTATATTCCAGTCTATATCAGACCCTTGAACAACAAAAGTTTCACCGGACGCAATTTCCTATGAAATAAAAATATGGCATGCCAGATACTTGCACCGAAATGCATCTGACATGCCATTGATCCTCTAAATATACCAGAGTTCCTGCCTGGTCGTAGAGATTGCGTCCGCTCCTGCTTCAAACAGTTCCATGACTTCTTTCTTTTCTGAGATCAGTCCGCCTGCGATCAGCGGGATACTGGTGCTGCCACGAAGACTTTTTATGATCTTCGGCATAACCCCGGGCATGATCTCAATCATATCCGGGCGAAAGCTCTCCAGCATCTTTCTGGTGTTGTCTACCGCCATGGAATCAATGATAAAAGCACGCAAAATGCCGAACATCTTCAGTTCCTGTGCCCTGCGTACCAGCATCGGCTTCGTGCTGATGATGCCATCGGCCCCTGTCTGCTCTTTTAAAAAGTCGATTGCTACTTCCTTTGAACCAAGTCCCTGGACCAGATCTGCATGTACCATGGCGTACTTTCCATGGCTTTTCAATTCAGAAACAATGTTTTTGATACTGCAGATATTTCCATACAGGATAAATACGACCTGGCATTCCGTATCCAGGCATTTCTTCAGACCGGCATCATCCTTAATCGCTGCGATCACCGGTGATATTTCTAATAAATCGATTGCTTTTATCATTTTTTACTGTCAATCCATCCTTTGCACACACCCGGGTAGTTGCTGATCACGCCTTCAACGCCCCATTCATCCATCTGCTCCAGGGTTCCCATATCGTTGATGGTCCATACATTCAGCGGAATATGGTGTTCCTTACAGCTGAGTACCATATCTTCTGTTAAAGCCTTTACGCCCGGATGATAATACTGAAAATCGAACTTCTCGCAGTAATATCCAGGATTTCCGAGATCATCATACTCTACCAGGGCTCCGCAAGGGATATCTGGTGCCAGCTTCCGGAGCAGGGTAATGGAGGAATGCAGGAAAGAAGAAAATACGATCCGTTTCTCCAGTCCGTACTTTTTCACCAGCTCCAGTGTTTTTTCTTCCAGATTCTCATAATAATAAACACCTGACTTGATTTCAATGTTTGTCACAAGATTCGTGTTCTTTACCCACTGGCAGTATTCTTCCAGGGTCGGGATCGGTTCGAATCCATACTTACCGCTCCAGACTGCTGCCGCATTCAGTTTCTTTAACTCAGCCAGCGTGTAGTCTCTTACCCAGCCGGTTCCGTCCGTGGTACGGTCTACCCGCTCATCATGGATGATCACAACCTCTCCGTCCTTTGTGAGCTGTACGTCCAGTTCAATTCCATAACAGCCGGTTTCTTCTGCCTTTTTGAATGCCAGCATGGTATTCTCCGGGTATCTGCCGCTGTAACCTCTGTGCGCATATACTTTCATCTTCCTGTCCTCCTGTCTGTTTGCTGCTGTGTGACTGGCAGCAAGCCTTTGCCGGTACATCACATTCCAGACCGGCAAAATCTCTCTATCTGTAATTTTGAAGATGCGCATACCGTTTGCGCAAATCACCTGCAAACTGATGTATCATCATCTTCCCGTATCATAGCACAGCCCCACCCGCATGTCTATACGGGCGGGGCCTGTGAAAACATTTTATGTCAAACCAGTTACGCTCTTTCCACGTTTTTGGTCGCAATGACCGGCACTCCGGTACCAGCACAGTCTTCGATCACAATATCTCCGATATGGACCGGCGCTGCAACAAAAACCCTGCGGATTTCCTCCATGCAGGCAAAGATTTTGTCTTTTGGGATATCTTCCTTCGTCTTTACAGATACCATAGGAATCACACCGTCATTTACATGGACAGAAGATGTCACCACGCGGGTCGGGTTCGTCACTTCTTTTTTTGCATAAATTTCTCCACGTTTACAGGTATTTCCGGTTACCGTGATCCCGTTTTCTTCCATCGTTACCGTCAAAGGGCACCCAAGCGGACATCCGATACAGATCAGCTCTCTCTTCTCCATCTTACTCCACCTCCGTACAAATCACGATTTCTTTCAGGTCCGGATACTTCTGCAGTTCTTCCTTCTTCAGGATCACCTGCTCCATCTCGCCCGGTGCCAGAACCTTTTTCTTTCTTGCCTGGACGCGCTCTCCGTCGAGATAAACACAGATGCTGCGATCACGATATACATCGGCTACGCGGAACCGCACAACTACCTGTTCCTTCATGTTGTTCATATCGATTGTCTGTGGAACGGTATAACGTACACCATTCTCGGCCTTTAAGACTGCCTTATGCGGCTTAGCCTGCTCTGCTTTCTCCCCGCGCTGCTTTTCCACATATGCAGCTGCATTGCTTCCTGCAAGCGTTGCCTCCTCGGATACATAGTCAACCAGATCATGCACATGCAGGACATTGCCACACGCAAATACACCCTCCACGCTGGTTTCCAGCTGGTCGTTGACATTCGGTCCGGATGTAACCGGGTTCATTTTTACGCCTGCCTCTTTGGTCAGCTCGTTTTCCGGGATCAGACCAACAGACAGAAGCAGGGTATCGCAGCTGTAATGCTCTTCGGTTCCAGGAATTGGCTTGCGGTCCGGACCCACCTGGGCCAGGGTAATGCCGGTCACACGCTCTTTGCCCTGGATATCCACGACCGTATGGCTGAGCTTTAATGGAATTCCGTAATCATCCAGACACTGGACGATGTTTCTCTTTAACCCGCCGGAATACGGCATCAGCTCTGCTACAACCTTGACTTTTGCGCCTTCCAGGGTCATACGGCGGGCCATGATCAGTCCGATATCACCAGAGCCAAGGATCACAACCTCTTTTCCCACACTATAGCCTTCGATGTTCATCAGACGCTGTGCAGTTCCGGCAGAATAAATACCGGCCGGACGGTATCCAGGAATGTTCAGGGCACCTCTCGGGCGTTCCCGGCAGCCCATGGCAAGGATCACAGCCCCTGCTTCTATGGTTTCCATGCCGTGTTCACGGCTGATCACGGTTACCTCTCGTTTTTCGTTGATATCAATGACCATGGTATTTAAACGGTACGGGATTTTCTTCTCCTCCACCATGGCAATATAGCGCGCTGCGTACTCCGGTCCGGTCAGCTCCTCTTTAAAGGTATGAAGACCGAATCCGTTGTGGATACACTGGTTTAAAATACCTCCAAGACTGCTGTCACGCTCTAAAATGAGGATATCCTGAATGCCGGCTTTTCTTGCTGCTATAGCCGCAGCCAGACCTGCCGGACCGCCTCCGATGATTACAATGTCATGTCTCATGATCGCTCCCCCTTATTTCTGACCGGTCAGCATCTCAGATCCCGGTGCATTCTTGCATACTTCTTCCATACGGATGCCAAGCTCCCTGGAAAGGATTTCCATGGTACGCGGCGTGCAGAACCCTGCCTGGCAGCGTCCCATGCCCTGACGCACGCGGCGCTTGATACCGTCTAAGGACTTCGCCCCCAGCGTTCTGGTAATGGCATCCACGATCTCACCCTCACTGACGCTCTCGCAGCGACAGATGATGGTGCCGTATGCCGGATTTTTGCGGATCAGCTCTGCCCGCTCTTCTTTGCTCAAAAGTTCCGGCCGTACAATGCCCTTTCTGGTTCCATTCCAATCCTCTTTCTGTTTGGCATTCAGTTTCTCTGCTACTTTTTCAGCCAGCCACTGGCCAATTGCCGGTGCGCTGGAAAGTCCCGGTGACTCAATTCCTGCTGCATCGAAAAAGCCTGGTGCATCCGAAACCTCTCCGATCACAAAATCATCTCCGTCCTCATGGGCACGAAGTCCCGCAAAAGAAGTGATAACCTGGCGGAACGGAATTCCTTTCACGCTGAGCGCTGCACGGCTCATCAGGGAATCCAGCTCCTTAGCGTCTGTTGCCGTCTGTTCTTTATCTTCAATGTCGGTTGCCGTTGGTCCGGTCAGCAAATTACCATGTACGGTCGGACTGACCAAAACGCCCTTGCCCATCTTCGTCGGCAACTGGAAAATCGTATGGCTTACCAGGCTTCCTGCCTCTTTGTCTAACAGGCAGTAATCGCCCTTTCTTGCAGTAATATGAAGCTTCTTTTCACTCACAAAATTATGAATCTGATCGGAATAAACACCGGCTGCATTCACCACGCAGGCTGTGTGGATCTCGCCCTTACTAGTTTTCAGCACATAGCCCTCCGCTTCTTTTTCAATCGTTTCCACCTCTGTCAGAAATTGGAATTCCACTCCATTGTCACAGGCATTCTCTGCCAGCGCAATCGTCAGACCGAACGGGCAGACAATGCCGCCGCTCGGAACATCCAGCGCTGCTACCACGGTATCTTCGATATTCGGCTCTCTTTTCCTTACTTCGTCCCCGCTGATGATCGACATACCTTTTACACCGTTCTTTACACCTTTTTCATAAAGCGCCTCCAAGGCAGGCTTATCCTCCTCTGCAAAGCAAAGGACCAGGGAACCATTTCGTTTATAATCGAAATCCAGCTCTTTCGAAAGCTCCTCCATCATCTGACTTCCCAGAATGTTGAACTTTGCCTTTAAAGAACCCGGCTCCGCATCAAATCCGCCATGTACGATGGCACTGTTCGCCTTGGAAGTCCCAGAACACACATCTTCTTCCCGCTCTACGACACAGGCCTTTACCTGATACCGAGAAAGTTCTCTGGCCACCGCACAGCCGATGACTCCGCCGCCGATAACCACTACATCATACTTCATACTGTTCATACTCCTGTCTCCTCTATTTCAAACCTGAGACCAGCATTCCTGCTGTCTTCATATACCAGATTTGTTTGCTGCGTTTCTGTTTTTGAAACACCTTAGTTCTTTCATTACTCGCTGACTGCCAGAACCTCATCCATTTCTACCAGTCTGGCAAGCAATTTTGTTTTCTGATAACCCGGCGGGAATACCACATCGAACTCCAGCTTTACCTCATCCTTTTTGGTCTTGTTGATTTTTACAGAAACTACACTAAGTTTCTCATGCTGGAGATAATTCTCCATAGACTGCACGATTCCTTCCTGTTTTACCAGGGTCATGCGGATCAGCCCCCCGGATGCCACATCAGCGAAATAGGCGATCCGGTGCATCACGAACTGAATCATCAGCACCAGCAGGGCACTGCAGATTCCTACTACATACATGCCTGCACCGAGTGCCAGACCTACCCCCGCAGTCGCCCAGATTCCAGCCGCCGTCGTCAGTCCATTTACGAGATTGTTGCGGACAAAGATAACACCGGCCCCCAGAAAGCCAACACCACTTACAACCTGTGCTGCCACACGGGCGGAATCCACCTTTTCCACATCATTGAATCCGTACTTGGAAACCACCATAATCAAAGCTGCCCCAAGCGCTACAATCACGTGGGTTCGAATCCCCGCTGATTTATTGCGGTTTTTCCGCTCGTTTCCAATCAAAAGTCCAAGAAAAGCTGCTACCACAATACGCATCAGATATTCCGTCTGAACCCAAATTTCCGGAGTTGAAAACTGTTCCAGTACCGGCCAAATCTTCATCATTCCAGACACCCCTTTTTCTCCTGTCAGTCCGCAAATTTTTTCCATGAACTGCAGCTTTTGATTCCCGATCCATACACACTGCGTTTTCCTAAATTACATATTGTCAGATCTGCAGATGCGCCACTGGCATATTCCAGGCTGCAATACAACAAAAAAAGCGTACCCAAAGCAGCACAGATCGGTTCTGTGCCCTTATGGTTACGCTTCCTCTTATGCTCTCGCGCGTATGGATGAAATTGTCATAAAATCATTCTTAAAGTTCGTTTATCCTGGTGCAGGCAACAAAGTGTCCTGGTTCGATCTCACGCAGCTGCGGATTTCCATGCTTACAGCACTCTGCCGCACAGTCACACCGTTTCATAAAACGGCACTCATCCGGCAAATTAACCGGGGAAGTAATTTCGCCGCGGATCAGCTGACGGACTGGTTTCTCCTTTCCAACGATTGGAAGCGGGATTGCAGACAGCAGCGCCTTGGTATACGGATGTGCCGGATTCTGGAACAGTACATCGGACGGTGCTTTTTCCACCATCTGTCCCAGGTACATAACTGCAATGTCGTCAGAGAAATATTTTACAACCGACAGGTCGTGCGTGATAAAAATGTAAGTCAGTCCCAGGTCAGCCTGCAGCTTTTTCAACAGGTTTAAGATCTGTGCCTGAATGGATACGTCCAGTGCAGATACCGGCTCATCGCAGACGATCAGCTTCGGTCTTACAGCCAGTGCACGGGCGATGCCGATACGCTGGCGGCGTCCGCCATCCAGCTCATGCGGATATACGTTCATGTAACGTTCTGCCAGACCTACGGTCCGCATCAGCTCCAGGGTTCTTTCCTCAATGTCGCTCTTGGACTTTAACAGCTTGTGTTCGATGATCGGCTCACTGATGAGCTGCATCACGGTCTGTCTCGGATCAAGCGAGGAGAACGGATCCTGGAATACCATCTGCATCTCCTGACGCAGCGGACGCATCTGTTTGCGGCTGTAATTGGTGATATCCTGTCCGTCGAAAATGATCTTTCCTCCGGTCGGCTCAAGCAGCTTTAAAATGGTTCGTCCGGTGGTGGACTTGCCGCATCCGGATTCTCCTACGATACCAAGAGTCCTTCCTTCTTCGATTTTGAAGCTGACTCCGTCTACTGCATGAAGCTGTCCGCCCGGGGTATTGAAAAATTTTGTGAGGTTATCTACCTCAAGAATTGTCTTACCTGCCATCTTGGTTCCCCCTTAATCTGAATTCCGGATCTTTGTAAGCACTGCAGGCAACAAAATGTGTCTCGCTGCCTTCCACGGATGTCAGCTCCGGAACTGCCTTTGTACATGCTTCGGTCGCATAAGGACAACGCGGTGCAAACGCACATCCTGGCGGCAGATCCGACGGATCCGGCATCAGTCCCTTGATCGGCACCAGTTCCTCGCCGCGCTGCTTTAAGTTCGGCAGGGAATCAAACAGTCCTTCCGTATACGGATGACGCATGTGATTGAACACATCGTCTGCCGTTCCTTTTTCTACGATACGACCGGCGTACATAACTGCCACATCCTCACAGACCTCTGCCACAACACCAAGATCATGCGTGATCATCAGCATGGACATTTCTTTGTCACGAATCAGCTGTTTCATCAATTCCAGCACCTGAGCCTGAATCGTCACATCCAATGCCGTGGTCGGTTCATCTGCGATCAGAAGCTGCGGACTGCAGGCTAAGGCGATCGCAATGACAACACGCTGTTTCATACCGCCAGAGAACTGATGCGGGTAATCGTAGGCACGGGTTTCCGCGATACCTACCATTTTTAACATTTCTTTTGCCTTCTCAAAAGCTTCTTTCTTGGAAATATTCTGATGGAGTGCAATACTCTCACCAATCTGATCTCCAACTGTCATAACCGGATTTAACGCAGTCATCGGATCCTGGAAGATCATGGCAACCTCGTTGCCGCGCATTTTTTCCAGTTCTGCCGGTGTCATTTTTAATACATCTTTTCCATCCAGTTTGATCTCGCCTTCTTTGATGACCCCAGGCGGGTTCGGAACCAGATTCAGAATCGAAAGTGCCGTGGTCGTTTTTCCGGCTCCAGTCTCGCCCACCAGACCTAAGGTCCGCTTTTTCGCGATGGAAAGATCAATGCCATTGACTGCATGGACATTGGCATCCTCCGTCTCGTAGTGGACTACCAGGTTTTTTATATCAAGTACTAACTCTTCAGCCATACCCTATTCCTCCTAACATTTTTCAGCTGCCTATTTTTTCAGCTTCGGATCCAGTGCATCACGCAGACCATCGCCTAACAGGTTCAGTGCCAAAACCGTAAACATAATGGCAAGACCCGGAATGATACACATATAGCTTGCATCACGGATGTGGCTTCGTCCTGCGGAAAGCAGTGCCCCCCACTCCGGTGCCGGTGCCGGAACACCGATTCCAAGGAAGCTTAAGGATGAAGCAGAAATGATGGTGGTGCCGATCAGCAATGTGATCTGTACAATGATCGGGGACAGACAGTTCGGAAGAATATGCTTTACAATGATCTTCCAGGTCGGCAGTCCCATGGCATAAGAGGATTCCACATACTCCTGGTCACGGATCGTCATAACGGAAGCACGGACGATACGTGCAAAGCTGCTGGCACAGGAAAAGGCCAGGGCGATCATTAAGTTTACGGTGCTCGGTCCCAGCAGGGAGACGATAACAACCGCTGTCATAATGTTCGGAATGGAATAGAAAATATCGATGCCGCGCATGATGATGGAATCGGTGATGCCGCCCTTAAATCCTGCCTGAGAACCCAGGATTGTTCCAACGATCAGGCCCAGAAGCACGGAACCAACGCCGATGATCAGGGAATAGCGTGCTCCGTAAATAATACGGGCAAATAAATCACGTCCATATTCATCCGTTCCAAACCAGTGAGCCGCACACGGACCCATGAGACGGTCTTTCATATTCTGTCCGATTACGTCTTTTTCATAATCAAAGATAACCGGGCTGAATGCTGCTGCCAGTACCAGAATTACCAGGAAGGCTAATCCCAGCATAGCACCGCGGTTTTTGATCAGACGCCGCCAGGTCTCCTGGAACAGCGTCCGTTTTTTATACTGTTTTTTGATTTCGCTTGCCTGTGCCATTGTATCACCCCTTCTTACTGTACTGTGCTTTGATTCTCGGGTCAAAGAATGCATAGATTAAATCTACTACCAGGTTGATGATACACATCAGGATGGAACACATAATAATTGCACCCGTAACCATCGGTGTATCACGCTTGGAGATAGAATCATAGACAAGACGTCCGATACCAGGCCAGGAGAATACCGTCTCTGCAAGAACAGAGCCAGTGATAACCAGGGACATCTGAAGACCGATTGCTGTAATGATCGGGATCAGGGCGTTCTTTAAACCGTGCACGGTGATAACCTGTTTCTCAGAACAGCCCTTTGCACGTGCGGTAGTCATGTAATCCTGACGGAGTACGTCCAACATGGAAGAACGTGTTGTTCTGGTGATCAGGGCTGCAAGACCAAAACCGACCGTCACCGCCGGCAGCACCAGACTGCTTATGCCTCCTTTTCCGCCCGTCGGGAACCAGCCCAGCTTCAGCGAGAATATGATGATCAGCATCAGGCCCAGCCAGAAGTTTGGCATGGACGTGCCGAACAGGGCGAATATCATACCCGCTGTATCTTTCCATGTATTTTGGTGTATCGCTGTGTAGATACCGAGCGGCAGGGATACCACTACGGCAATCAGTACGGCAGCTCCGCCCAGCATAAGCGTATTCGGAAGACGCTCCATAAAAGTCTTAAATACATCACGCTTGGTCACATAGGACTTACCCATGTCACCGGTCAGCATGCCTTTCATATAGTTGCCATAACGTACGATAAATGGATCATTCAGTCCAAGGTCTTCGCGGATCTGCTCGATCTGTTCTGGTTTCGCGTTATCGCCTGCAAGCATCAACGCAGGGTCACCGCCGGTCAGGCTCATGGCCCAGAAGATCAGAAATGAGGTTACCAGAATAACCGGGATCAGCATGATCAGTCTTTTCCCAATGTATTTCAGCATTTGCCTGTCGCTCCTTTTTGTGTGATAAAAGGCTTATATAGGTTACTCCTATATGGAAACTTGCGGGGCTTTTGAAGCACCCGCAAGTCTTTTCAGCCATTATGTTTTTGTTATAGAAGGATCCGGTTAGAGATCCTGTTTCACCGCACTTCTCTTTACTCTGCGATGTATGCGTGACGCCAGTCATGGTTGCCGCCGCCATAGAAGTACTGTCCCTGAAGGTTCTTGTTGTATGCAACAACCAGGTTTGCAATGTATAACGGAACCTGCGGACATGCATCTACTAAGTAAGTCTGCAGCTCTTTTGCAGTTTCAAGACGTTTGTCCTGATCTTTCTCGGTTGCTACGATGTCGATCATCTCGTCAGCCTTAGAATCAGAATAGTGATGATAGTTGGAACCGGAACCGGTATAGAACAGGTCACGGTATACAAAGTCAACCTTGGAGTCCTCGTTCCATCTCCACAGGAAGAGCTCCTGTTTTCCATCTACACAGGTGGATTTTAAGGTTGCCGTCTCCATCGGTTCAAGGGTTACGTCAATGCCGATATCTGCCAGGTTTGCCTGGATGATGGTTGCAATCTGCTCATACGGAGCACCGGATGCATAGGTTAAGGTGGTGCTGATACCGCCGTCCGGATAACCGGCCTCTGCCATTAAGGATTTTGCACGGTCTACGTCGTAGTCGAAACCATCCATGTCGTCATAGAATCCCCACAGGCCGCGGTTTAAGATGGTGGTCTGCAGTGTGCCCTTGCCGTATACAGCTGCCTCAAGGACTGCGTCACGGTCGATCGCACATGCAACCGCCTGTCTTAAGGTCTGGTTGTTCCACGGCTCTTTCTCTACGTTAAATGCGAAATAGAAAAGACGGGTACCGGTCTGTTCGTAAACGGTAATATTATCGTCATCCTCTAAATACTGCAGCTCGTTGATCGGCGGGTTTACGCAGACATCGATCTCGCCTGCCTGCAGTGCCATAACACGGGAGGATGCCTCGATGTACGGGCGGAACTCGATGGTCTCAGCTACACCAGGAGCCAGGTTGTCATCTGCCGGGAGATCGTTGCCCCAATAGTCGTCAACCTTAACCAGGCGGCAGTACTCACCCTCTACCCACTCGTCAAACTTGTACGGGCCGGTACCGATGTAGTACGGATCCTCTACACCGTCATCGTAAGCCTTCTTGGACTGGATGGATAACGGAACCGATGCCAGGGACTGGATGAACTCGTTGTTGTATTTCTCAATCTCAATCTCGATGGTGTAGTCATCTACTACGGTACAGCCAACATAGCCTGCCAGAATGGAAGCTACCATGTTGCCGGTTGCCATATCCAGAGTGAATTTTACGTCCTCTGCGGTCATCGGGGTCTTGTCATCATCGTTGAAGTGTACATCGTCACGCAGCTTCATCTCGATGTGGGTGTCATCCTTGAACTCCCATGAAGTAGCCAGACATGGACCGAACCGCTCGTCTCCCTGGGAACCATTGTTAAAGAATACCAGGGTCTGATGGGTATTCTTTAATACGATGTTGTTGATCTGATCCTGCTGCTGCTGAAGATCCAGGTTGTTAATGTCAGCATCGGTACCAATGATCAGGCTATCCTTGTGCCCAACAGCCGTACTCCCGGCTTCCGTTCCTGCTCCTGCCTCAGAACCACCGGCAGTCTGACTTCCTGAATCAGAACCAGAACTGGTTTTTCCGCCTCCGCAGCCCGCTAAGGATACTGCCATCATGGCAACACTGAGCAGCAATGCGATTTTTTTCTTCATACACATTTCCTCCGTTTTCTTATAATCATCCGGTCTGTGCAAACCAGATGTATTCCTGACGCTTCATCAATAAACCTTATATACCAAATTTGAGCATAAAAACAGCGCAGTAGCACGACACCCCACCTTCCAATTGGATTTAAAACGAAATGTCCCACACACCTGCGCCGCTCTTTTTCTCTATGCAATGTGTATATTTGTTTATCAATATAACCAAAGTATATCATCACTTTGTGAAATACACAAGCGTTTTTCTTGTTTTTTCTTCGTTATTTTGTTAACTTTTCCCAAGTGTAACCTCTGTTTTTCATCAATTTTACATTATTCCCACTTTGTAAAATTAAATTTACCTTATATTTTTTGCGTCAGCGCCTTTTCAGCAATGCCTCTGCCAGGATCAGATCCTCCGGTGTTGTCACCTTTAGATTTTCATAGCTGCCTTCCACCAGACGGACCTTCGTGCCGCTTAAATGTTCCACTACCATAGCATCGTCCGTGATTCCTTTTTGAAGGGATTCGTCCGCCATCAGACGGTCGTAAGCCGCACGCACCAGCGGATAGGAAAATGCCTGCGGTGTCTGCACCTGCCAGAGTCTGGAACGGTCCGGGGTAGATTGTGCAAACCCGTCTGGATCGACCACCTTTATGGTATCTTTCACCGGCATCCCCACCACACAGGCTCCATCCTGCATGGCCGCGTAAGCCGCGCGGGAAATAATCTCCCCCGTCACCAACGGTCTGGCTCCATCATGGATCAGCACATAATCGCACTTCTGCAGAGCCTTCAATCCTTCATAGACAGAATGATAGCGTTCTTTTCCGCCTGTCACAATACCGCAAAGCTTTTTCAGGTGCAGGGGCGCCAGGATTTCCTGACGCACATAATCTTCCTCACCGGCACCTGTCACCAGCACCATCGCATCCACAATACTTTGTTCAAATGCTTCCAGTGCATAAGAAATCAGCGGGCGGTCATTTAACAGCATATACTGCTTCTGAATATCACTGTGCATCCTGCTGCCGCGCCCGCCGGCCAGGATCACTGCTCCGATCCGTGCTGTACCGATCATATTCCTGCCTTCCTTCTCCTCTTCGTTGCTGCGTAAGTGCCATTACTGTCATCGTCATTTTGCAGCATGGGAACAGCCGTGTTCCTTCAAAACGATGTATTTTTTCGTCTCTGATACGTTTTTTCGTTATTCTCAGCGCTCTCCCAGCTTCAGATTCGGTACCGCATTTAAATCCCAGCCATGCCGGGTTCCCTTTTTGTATTCGTAATAAGCCGCACAGCCGATCATGGCCGCATTGTCCGTGCAGAAGATCGGGGACGGATGATAGAAATGAATGTGTTCTTTGTCACACGCCGCCTGCATGGCTGCACGAAGAGCCGAGTTGGATGCCACGCCGCCGGCGATCGCCAGCTTGTCATAGCCATACTCTTTTGCAGCCAGAACCGCACGGCTTACCAGTGCCTCTACCACCGCATTCTGGAAGGATGCAACCAGATCCGGCACGCAGATCTCCATTCCGGTCATATGTGCCTTGTTAATGTAATTCAATACTGCCGATTTCAGTCCGCTGAAACTGAAATCGTATGGGGAACCTTCTACCTTTGCGCGCGGGAACTCAATAGCATGCGGATTGCCCTCTTTGGCTGCCTTGTCCACTTTCGGACCACCCGGATAGCCAAGTCCGACGGCTCGCGCCACCTTATCAAAAGCTTCTCCGGCCGCATCATCTCTGGTCCGTCCGATGATCTCGAACTCCCCGTAATCCTTTACGATGACCAGATGCGTATGTCCGCCGGATACGATCAGGCAGACAAACGGCGGCTCCAGATCCGGGTTTTCAATATAGTTTGCAGAGACATGACCTTCAATATGATGCACACCCACAAGTGGTTTTTTCGCCGCAAAGGCAATGGCTTTCGCCTCAGCCACGCCAACAAGCAGCGCACCGACCAGCCCTGGTCCGTAGGTCACGCCGATTGCATCGATGTCATCCAGAGTCACCTTTGCATCTTCCAGCGCCTGGGTTACTACCTGGTTGATCTTCTCAATGTGTTTTCTGGATGCGATCTCCGGCACTACGCCGCCAAACTGGGTATGCAGTGCGATCTGGGAAGAAATGACATTGGAAAGGACCTCCCGGCCATTCTTCACCACAGAAGCTGCAGTCTCATCGCAGGAGCTCTCAATCGCCAGGATCAGAATATCCTTCTCTTCTTCGGTTTTCTTATTTTCTGTCTCCATCATTTGTTTTTATTCCTCCTCAAAGGTCAACTCTCTGGTCCAGCCATCCCGTGCAGTCTTTGCTGCCGGGAAGATTTCCCTCACCTTATCAATAAATTCTTCCGGATGGTTTAAGGAAGGACTGTAATGCGTCAGCCACATTTCTGCCGGCTGCGCTTTCTTTGCCAGGTTTGCTGCCTCGTACATCGTCATATGCTTATATTCCCGGGCCTTGACTTCTTTTCCGTCTTCGCCGTACATGCCCTCACAGATAAACAGATCTGCATGGTCTGCGTACTCCGCGATGACCGGAACCGGTCTGGTATCCGTACAATACGTAACTTTCAGACCCTTGCGGTCCGGTCCCAGGACCATATCCGGCGTATAAGTCACTCCGTCTAAGGTCAGGGTCTCGCCTTTCTGCAGGCGGCTCCATGCCTTCATCGGCACATTCTGCGCTTTCGCCCGCTCCACATCAAAGCGACCTGCACGCGGAATGGAAATGGAATAGCCATAACAGACCACATTATGGTTTACACGGTAAGCATCGATCACATAAGGTCCGATATGAAACTGCTGTCTGTTTTCTTCCAGCTCGATAAACTTTAACTGGAATGGGAGCTCCGGTGCGATGGTGCGGAGCGCATTCACGACCCGCTCTAAGCCCTTGGGACCGATCAGTGTGACCGGCTCCGTACGCTCAGCATTGCCCATCGTGAGAAGAAGCCCTGGAAGTCCACTGATGTGGTCTGCGTGGTAATGGGTAAAACAGATCACATCGATGGGCTTCGGGCTCCATCCTTTTTCTTTCAGCGCCACCTGCGTTCCTTCTCCGCAGTCGATCAAAAGACTGCTGCCGTCACAACGCGCCATCATCGCAGTCAGCCAGCGGTACGGAAGCGGCATCATCCCGCCGGTTCCCAGTAAACAGATATCTAACATAAATCGATTAACCTCATTTCATTTGATGCTGATATCATAGCATAGCGTTTAGATGAATTCAACCGCTTCCTCGATTTCCGGGGCGATCGCAAACTGCCGGATAAGCTGGTCATAGCACTCCTCACACAGATCCCAATGATGGATCTCGCCGTCTTTTTCAGAAAAGTAATCCCAGGAATAATGAACCGAAAAGCTTCCCTCCCGCAGGATGCCTCGCTCCACCACCTGTTTTTTTCCGCAGCCATTGCAGATGACCGATTCCAGGGTTCCGTTTGTCTGATATTTTCTCATGTCTTGTTCCTCACCTTTTCGTTCCTGTTTCTATACAGGTGTGCATTTTTTTATTCTGTCTTTTTAGAATAAAACAGGGGACACGGCACGTCGGCCGCATCCCCTACATTATAATAGAAATATTCGTAATTTTAAGTGGTAATTTTTTCCGGCAGATCCCGTTTCCACATGATCACGGCATCCTCGGCCGGGTTGTGATAATAGGCCTTGCGTACTGCCTCTGCCTGAAAACCATAGGATTCATACAGGTTTCTGGCCGCCAGATTGCTCTCGCGCACCTCCAGGCTGATGGCATAGGCCCGCTCGCGGATAGCATACTCTACCATGGCATCCATCATTTTTCTGCCAAGACCAAGCCTGCGGCTGTCCGGATGCACCGCGATCCGCTGTACTTCTCCCTCGCCTGCGAGGACACGCAGGTTGCAATAACCCAGGATTTTTTCTTCCTGTTCAAACACATAGTAGACATCGTACGGACTGTGGATCCCGGACTCCAGGATATGGTAGGACCAGTGTTCCGAAAAGCAGAGCTTTTCCAGTTCTGCTACCGCCGCAAGATCCCGTTCTTCCATCCGGCGGATCACTGTGCATCTCCTGTTCCGACACTGTGTCCGGCTGCCAGCTCTTCGGTCTTTCCCTGCCGCTTTGCCTCTTCCAGCTCGCGTTCTGCCTGGGCTTTCCGCAGATAATCCGGCGCGTGGTCCATGGCCGATACCGTCTTGCCTTCCGCAAAATATACACTTCCCAGAGCAGCAACACTGGCTCCTCTCTGGCGGTTGCACTGCGCCGGAGCAAAAGAAAACGGAACACGAAGTGTTTCCCGGATCACCTTTTCACTGACCGGAACTCCATCGCCCAAGAAGATCACACGCTCCCCACGGGCATTCAATTCCCCGGTCAGTTCATGAATGTCCATGCCGCACTGCGCTTTTACCACCTCAAATGCATCCTCATAATGATAAAGCCCCGTGTAAACCTGTCCTCTTCTTGCATCCATGACTGGGCAGATGAGCGCAGAAGTTCCGTACAGATTGTACGCCATGGCATCCATCGTCGGCACATGGACCAGCGGCTTATTAAGCGCAAGTCCGAGTCCTTTTGCTGTTGCGGAGCCAATGCGCAGGCCGGTATAAGAGCCCGGCCCTCCGGATACCGCAATCGCGTCCACATCGTTCAGATCCAGTTCCAGTATGCGGGTCACCTCATCGATCATGGGGAGCAGCGTCTGGGAATGGGTCTTTTTTAAGTTTACGGTATATTCTGCCGTTACCAGTCCATCAGTCACCACAGCCACAGAAGCCACCAGCGACGAGCTTTCTATTCCAAGTATTTTCATGACAATCCCTCCACCGTTATCTTCCGGTAATCAAATCCCTGTTCCAGATCCTTCTCAATCCGGATGCGGACCACCTGTTCCGGTAAAATTTCCGGGATCAGCTGGGACCACTCGATCAGGCAGACGCCTTCCCCGTAAAAGCAATCCTCGTAGCCGATCTCATCCATCTCGCTGACATCCCCGATCCGGTATACATCAAAATGATACAGCGGCAGACGCCCGCTGTCATACTGCTGCACGATCGTAAAGGTCGGGCTGTTTACCGGTTCCTCAATACCAAGCCCGGCTGCAAAACCCTGGGTAAAAATCGTCTTGCCCACTCCAAGATCTCCGTCCAGACAGTAAATCTCACCCGCTTTTGCCTGCTCACCCAGGCGTTTTCCAAGGGCAAAGGTTTCCTCCGGGCTGTTGTTTCTATATTCCATCAGATTTTCCTCCGTTTTTCTTTCGGAAGATGCGCCGTTACCAACTCGCGGAATGCCTCTTCCTGATCTCCCAGCGCTGTTTTCGGAAGCAGATAGGCATGGACACGGTCCATATACAGAATATACATGGATCGTTTCGCATCCAGAAGCCCCATCTGTTCCCAGGTAAATTCTGCCTGATTGTCCGTCTGGCTGACCGTCAGTTTTTCATCATCGAATACCAGACGCATCGGATCCTTGACTGCCGGGCGCTTCGCCTGTTTTTTCGCCTTGGTCCACAACAAAAATGGCTGCCAGACCGTAAAGATCAGGGCGCAGATTACAAGCAGACAACGGTATGGAGTGGTTGTGCCGCTCCACCGGAAGATTAAAAGATACAGCGCCGCCAGCGTAAACAGCAGATTAAAGATTCCCATCAGTCCGGCGTTCGCGTGATACATGGAAAACGCCCAAAGATCTTTTGCCGTGACGGTTAAAGTGACATCCACAGTTTTTCCCGTCTGGACTGCTTCGTTTGTCATTCGCACTCACCGTTCCTTTCTATCAACAGTTTTATTTTTTGCAGCTGTAATATTCGGAATCATTCTGTTTTACAGCTTCATGGTCAATGCAATACGCTTCTTATTCAAGTCCACGCTTAAGACCTTCACCTCGACAATATCACCAACACTGACTGCCTCCAGCGGATGCTTGATATAGCGCTCCGTCATCTGGGAAATGTGCACCAGACCATCCTGATGAACGCCGATATCCACAAAGGCACCAAAGTCAATGACATTGCGCACGGTTCCCTTTAATACCATACCCGGCTTCAGGTCCTTCATTTCCAATACATCCGTGCGCAGGATCGGCTTTGGCATCTCCTCGCGCGGGTCTCTCGCCGGTTTTTCCAGTTCTTTTACAATATCCTTTAAGGTGATCTCACCCAGACCCAGCTCCTCTGCCAGCCCCTTGCAGCCACGCACCTTTCTGCCAAGCTCTTTCAGACCGCCAGATACAATATCTTCTGCCTGATAGCCCAGCTTCTGGAGCAACGCCTCAACCGCCTCGTAGCTTTCCGGATGTACGGAGGTCATGTCCAGAGGATTTGTGCCGCCGTTGATGCGCATGAAACCGGCGCACTGTTCAAATGCCTTCGGTCCCAGCTTTGCAACCTTTAACAGCTGCTTCCGGTTTGTGAATACGCCGTTTTCTTCGCGATAAGCTACAATGTTCTTTGCGATGGTTTTGGTCACACCGGAAATGTACTCCAGAAGAGATGCAGATGCGGTATTTAAATCCACACCAACCCGGTTTACACAGTCTTCCACAACGCCCTGCAGCGTTTCACTTAAGTTTTTCTGGTTCATATCGTGCTGGTACTGACCAACACCGATGGATTTTGGATCGATCTTAACCAGCTCTGCCAGCGGGTCCTGCAGTCTTCTTGCGATGGATGCCGCGCTTCGCTGTCCCACATCGAAGTTCGGGAACTCCTCCGTAGCAAGCTTGCTTGCCGAATATACGGATGCGCCTGCCTCATTGACGATCACATACTGCACCTGCTGCGGAATCTCTTTGATCAGGTCTACAATGATCATCTCAGACTCACGGGATGCAGTTCCGTTTCCCACCGAAATCAGGGAAATGTTATATTTTTTGATGAGATCCTTTACCACCTTCTTGGATTCCTCAACCTTATTCTGCGGTGCAGTCGGATAGATCACAGTTGTGTCCAGTACCTTTCCGGTCGCATCCACAACAGCGAGCTTACAGCCGGTACGGAATGCCGGGTCCCAGCCCAGTACCACACGGCCTGCTACCGGCGGCTGCATCAGAAGCTGCTTTAAGTTCTTTCCAAAGACCTTGATCGCGCCTGCCTCTGCATTCTCCGTCAGGAAACTGCGGATCTCACGTTCAATGGCCGGTGCGATCAGACGGTGGTAGCTGTCCTCTGCCACTTCCTTTAATACCGGGGTTGTATACGGGTTCTCCTGCGTGATCACCTGTTTTTCCAGATAGCGCAGAATAGTTTCTTCCGGTGCATCAACCTTGACCGTCAGGACTTTTTCTTTCTCGCCGCGGTTTAAAGCCAGGACACGGTGTCCCGCACACTTTTTCACCGGCTCCTCGTACTGATAATACATCTCGTATACCGATTCCGCTTTTTCATTCTTAGCCTGGGAACGGATCATCCCCTGCTCCATGGTAGCCTGACGAATGTAGGTACGGTAATCCGCCTGGTCGGAGATGCGCTCCGCAATGATATCCTTTGCACCCGCCAGTGCATCGTCTACTGTCGGCACTTCGTTTTCTTCGGACACATAGTCTTCAGCAAGCTTCTCCAGCGGCTCCTTCACCTGCTGAAGCAGGATCAGCTCTGCAAGCGGCTCCAGTCCGCGCTCTTTCGCGATCATGGCACGGGTACGGCGTTTCGGGCGGTACGGACGGTACAGATCCTCGAGCGCCACCATGGTCATCGCATCCTGGATCTGTTTTTCCAGCTCCGGTGTCAGCTTTTCCTGATCACGGATGGAAGAAAGAACCTGGTTCTTCTTTTCCTCCAGATTGCGCAGGTAACGCAGACGTTCATCCAGATTACGAAGCACCTCGTCGTTTAACGATCCGGTTGCCTCTTTCCGGTAGCGGGCAATAAAAGGAATGGTATTTCCCTCATCGATCAGCTGGACGGCTGCCTCCACCTGCTTATATCCGATCTGCAGTTCCTCCTGCAATGTTTTCAAAATATCCATCTAATGTAAAGCTCCTTTGTTTTCAAACTGTAGCAGCTGTTCACACAGGCTTTGCCTGAAAACCGCTGCAAACTGTACCCCTCATTATAATCGATAAGCGGATGGTTCGCAAGTTGTTCTGCCAGAACTGCATCATACTGGATTTCCAGTTCAGAAAATCCCTGCCTGTAAACAGTAACTACTCCGCAGCATCATACCGCAGCATCATAACACAATTCCACCTTGAGGCTTTGTTCTTTTCGTGTTATGATGGGGAATAGCTGTATTTTTATCTATACTTACGGAGGAATTTTACATGGAACAGAATACCGGAGCCAAGCGCCCCGCCCCTAATAGACTCGCCCTGGTCAGCCTTCTGCTGGGTATTTCCGGAATTTTAAGCTGGTTTTACCCACCACTGCAGATCATCTTTGGTGCTTCTGCTGCCCTGACTGCATGGCTCTCCCGGAGAGACCGCCGTTTTACCGGAGCCGGAATTGCAGGATTCGTCATCGGGATCTTCTGCATTTTCCTGAGTTTTTTTATCTTTTTCCAGTATATGCTGGTCTACAATGTCGCTCAAGACCCAGCCAACTCTGAACTCATCCGCCAGGTCTACCACCAGGCGCAGGAAATTCTAAACAGTGTAGCACCTGCGGCACAGTAAACCATATTTTTAACGTATGAGGACCGTGGAAGTTGCCTTCGGCAGCTTCCACGGTCCATTCTTTTACGCCCAAATTATTATTTTTTAAAACTCTGCCCGGATTCTCTGGCGGATCTTCGCGGTCTTTTCCAGCGCTGCAGCACAGTCTGCATATGCTGCTTCACTCATCTCACCGGTCAGGAGTGCAAACTCGTCGCTTAAGCTGTCCAACTTTACGACTTCTGCATTTCCAAATGCAGCAGCGGCAGCTTTCTCGAGTTCTGCTCCAGTTCCCTCTACGCGTACAAAATAACGATGTACAGAGGTTTTCTGGTCTGCAATCGCGAGGCGCTCGCTGCTCCAGCCAAGCACTACATGATGGTCTGCGTTCTCGACTGCTTCCATAATGTCTGCGATGACTGCACTGGCAGTCGGCAGTTTGCCTGCACCACTTCCATAGAACATCGCGGTTCCAAGCATATTTCCTTTTACCATGATTCCGTTGAATACATCATTCACAGCATACAGCGGATGGTCTTTTCCGATCATAACCGGTGCTACCCAGGCATGAACCTCTTCTCCGTCCATGCGGCTGGTTCCAAACAGCTTCACAGAGGTTCCAAGCTTGTCTGCATACTTGAAGTCCACATCGGTGATTTTGGTAATCCCTTCTGTGCTGATGTCCTCGTAGTTTACTTCTTTTCCTGTTGCCATCGCCGTGAGGATCGCGATCTTACGGCAGGTATCGTATCCTTCTACATCTGCTTCCGGGTTACGCTCTGCATAACCAAGCGCCTGAGCCTCTTTTAAGACTGTCTCAAAGGATGCACCCTCTTTGCCCATCTTGGTCAGGATATAGTTGGTAGTACCGTTTAAGATACCGGTGATCTCTACGATCTTCTCACCCTTTAAGCAGCGGTACAGCGGACGGATGATCGGGATGCCTCCGCCGACACTTGCCTCAAAGAAGAAATTTACATTCTTTTCTTTTGCAATGGCAAGAAGCTCGGTTCCGTATGCTGCCACCAGTGCCTTATTGGAAGTTACGACATGTTTGCCTGCTAAAAGACTTGCCTTGACAAACGGGTATGCCGGATTTAATCCACCCATGGTCTCTACTACCACACTGACTTCCGGATCCTGCTCGATCACCTGAAAATCATGCACGATCTTATCTTCTACCGGACTTCCCGGGAAATCTCTTAAATCCAGGACATATTTCAGTGCTACATCCTGTCCGCAGCCTTTTTTGATCTGATCCGCATTTTGATCTAAAATCTCTGTCACGCCGGAACCGATTGTGCCATATCCCATGATTGCTACCTGTACCATTGCTCCGTCCTCACTTTTCTTTTACTTATATTTTAAGACAGTTTCGCATTGCTGTCATCCTCTGCTTTCTGTCCAGCTATCGCTTTTGTGATTCCTGTTCACACGCTGCGCAAACAGCCGCTTTTATTCTCTCGCAAGAATCTTCACATAGTGAATGCCGTCCTGATCCTCGATCTCTTCCACCATCTTGGAAACATTGCCGGTATTGTCTTTTACCTCCACCGACAAGGTTAATGTCGCTACACCATTGACCGGAATACTCTGATGAATCGTCAGGATATTCGCTTTGTAAACCGCCACGATATGAAGCAGGTCCGAAAGCAGTCCCTGTTCATCGTCCATCTGCACCACAAAGGTTACCGTCTTGCCTTTGGTGTTATCATAAAACGGAAAAATGTCTTCTTTGTATTTGTAAAAAGAACTGCGGCTGATGCCTACCCGCTCTGTTGCCTCCTGCACGGTTAACACACGCTCGGACTCCAGAAGCTTCTTGGCCTCCACCACCTTCAGCAGCACCTCCGGTACCGCCTTCTGTTTTACCACAAAATATTTGCTTTTCTCTTCTGGCATAACAACTCCTCCTGCGCACTCTCCATGTTCGTCCACTATGAACATTTGTGCTCATGTGGAAGATATTAGCACAAAAAAAGGCAGAGTGCAAGCATTTTCTCGCATACACTCTGCTTTCCCGTTTTAATTGTTCCTGTTCACGCATGCGTGCCCTGCAACTGGATTTTCTGAACGGAAAATCCCTGCCTGTGAGCCTTAACGCTTAGTCGTCCGCAGATGCCTTACGGTCCGGGCATCCCAGGCTCAGCCAGCGCAGGTAGGCACTGATAAACGGGTCCAGCCCGCCATCCAGGACATTTGCCACGTTTCCGGTTTCTTCCCCAGTACGCAGATCCTTGACCATGGTGTATGGCTGAAGAACATAGGAACGGATCTGGTTGCCCCAGCCGATTTCTTTGACATCACCGCGGATATCAGAAAGCTTCTCTGCATTTTCCTGCTGCTTGAGCATATACAGCTTCGCCTTTAACATCTGCATGGCTTTGTCTTTATTCTGGAACTGGGAACGCTCATTCTGGCACTGTACCACGATTCCGGTCGGAATATGGGTGATACGGATAGCAGAAGAAGTCTTGTTGATGTGCTGTCCACCGGCACCACTGGAACGGTAGGTATCGATCCGCAGATCGTCCGGATTGATCTCAACATCCAGGTCCTCTTCAATATCCGGCATGACATCACAGGATACGAAAGAAGTCTGGCGCTTTCCTGCTGCATTGAACGGAGAAATGCGCACCAGACGGTGTACACCGCGTTCGGATTTCAGGTATCCAAACGCATTCTCGCCATTGATCTGGATGGTCACAGACTTAATGCCCGCTTCATCGCCGTCCAGATAATCCAGGACCTCGGTTTTATACCCCATCTTGTCTGCCCAGCGGCAGTACATCCGGTACAGCATACTGCACCAGTCACAGGACTCCGTTCCGCCTGCACCTGCATTCAGGCGCAGAATGGCATTGTATTTGTCGTATTCCCCTGACAGCAATGTCTCCATACGGAGTTTTTCCAGATTGCGCTGGAACTCATCCAACATTTCCTGGATCTCCGGGATCAGGGAAGGGTCCTCCTCCTCGTAGCCCATCTCGATCATCACCTGGATGTCTTCATACTGCTGTTCCAGACCACGGTAGAGCTCTACGGTATCCTTTAAGTTCTTCGCCTCCTGCACCAGCTTGGTGGCGCGGTCCGCGTCGTCCCAGAACCCCGGCTCCTCCATGGATTTATCTAATTCATCAATTCGTCTGACCTTGTTATCCAGGTCAAAGTGAATCCCTCACTTCCACTAATGGTTTTTCAAAGGTCGATAATGTGTACTTGAACTGATCTAATTCTACCATTGTGTCACCTTCTTTCATATTTATATTTTTTGCAATGACCGGCGCATTCCAAAAAGGAACATCCGCCGGTCATAACGGTTTTTATCTCATTTTCTGCTATCTCGGCATCAGATCACGGCCATGACACTGTTTGAACTTCTTGCCGCTTCCGCACGGGCACGGATCGTTCGGGTAGATTTTCTGTACCTGACGTACCTTCGGTGCACGCGGTGCAGAATCGTCACGGTTGGTTCCGGTTACCTTTGCTGCCGGCTCACGCTCGATTTTCTGCTCAACACGGATGTGGAACAGGATGCGGACGGTCTCCTCGGTGATGGCTGCAGTCATTGCCTCAAACATCTCGTAAGCACTCATCTTGTACTCAACAACCGGATCTCTCTGGCCGTAAGCCTGCAGGCCGATACCCTGACGCAGCTGATCCATATCGTCGATGTGGCTCATCCACTTATTGTCAATGACTTTCAGAAGGACTACGCGCTCCAGCTCACGGATCTGCTCTGCCTCCTGGAACTCAGCCTCTTTCGCCTCGTAAAGCTTGATCGCCTCTTCTTTCAGCATGTGCTTTAATTCATTCTTCTTGGTCACCGGATGATTCTCTGCGGTGATGGTCTCAAGCGGAATGATCGGAAGCAGAAGGCTGTTTAATTCATTCAAATCCCAGTCAGAGGATGCCTGGTCATCGGAGATGGACAGGTCTACGGAATTCTCGACAATGTCGGTGATCATCTTTAAGATCAGGTCACGCATGTTGTCGCCATCCAGAACCTTGCGGCGCTCTGCGTAGATGATCTCACGCTGCTCGTTGTTAACCTCATCATATTTTAAGAGATTCTCACGGATACCGTAGTTGTTGTTCTCGATCTTCATCTGTGCTTTCTCGATCGCGCTGGAAAGCATCTTGTGCTCGATCTGCTCACCCTCCGGAACGCCCAGAGCCTCAAACATAGCCATAAGACGCTCAGAACCGAACAGACGCATCAGATCGTCCTCAAGGGAAATGTAGAAGCGGGACTCACCCGGGTCACCCTGACGTCCGGAACGGCCACGCAGCTGGTTGTCGATACGGCGGGATTCATGACGCTCGGTACCAATGACCTTTAAGCCGCCTGCTGCCTTTGCCTCATCATCCAGCTTGATATCGGTACCACGACCAGCCATGTTGGTCGCAATGGTAACGGCACCGTGAATACCTGCATCTGCCACGATCTCAGCCTCGAGTTCATGGAACTTCGCGTTCAGGACTTTATGCTGGATGCCGCGCTTGGTCAGCATCTTGCTGAGAAGTTCGGAAGTCTCGATGGTGATGGTACCAACCAGCACCGGCTGTCCCTTCTCGTGGGAAGCCACTACATCGTTGACAACTGCCTCGAATTTTTCTTTTTTCGTCTTGTATACAGCATCCTCGTGGTCGATACGCGCAACTGGACGGTTGGTCGGGATTGCGATCGCATCCATGCCGTACGTATTACGGAACTCCTTCTCCTCGGTCAGCGCAGTACCGGTCATACCTGCTTTCTTGCGGAACTTATTGAAGAAGTTCTGGAAAGTGATGGTTGCCAGAGTCTTGCTCTCGCGGCGTACATTGACATGCTCCTTCGCCTCGATTGCCTGGTGCAGACCATCGGAATAACGGCGGCCCGGCATGATACGTCCGGTAAACTCATCGACAATGAGTACCTCGTCGTCTTTTACCACGTAATCCTTATCGCGGAACATCAAGTAATTCGCGCGCAGGGCAAGAATAATATTGTGCTGGATCTCCAGGTTTTCCGGATCTGCCAGGTTCTCAATATGGAAGAACTGCTCTACCTTCTTGACACCCTCTTCGGTTAAGTTTACAACTTTATCTTTTTCATTTACTACGAAATCACCAGTCTCCTCGATGTCCTCACCCATGATCGCGTTCATCTTGGTGAACTCGCCGGATGCCTCACCGCGTACCAGCTGGTGGGCAAGCACGTCGCAGACCTCGTAGAGCTTGGTGGACTTGCCGCTCTGACCGGAAATGATCAGCGGGGTTCTTGCTTCATCGATCAGGACAGAGTCCACCTCATCGATGATGGCATAGTCCAGATTTCTGAGTACCATCTGATCCTTGTAGATGGCCATGTTGTCACGCAGGTAATCAAATCCCAGCTCGTTGTTGGTAACGTAGGTGATGTCGCAGTTGTATGCAGCCTTACGCTCCTCAGAGGTCATCGGGTTTAATACCACGCCGACAGTCAGACCCAGGAAACGGTGAACCTGTCCCATCCACTCTGCATCTCGCTTTGCCAGGTAGTCATTGACCGTTACGATGTGAACGCCCTTTCCTGCCAGTGCATTTAAGTATGCCGGAGAGGTGGAAACCAGAGTCTTACCTTCACCGGTTCTCATCTCAGCGATACGACCCTGATGCAGCACGATACCACCAATGAGCTGCACCGGATAATGCTCCATGTTCAGCACACGCTTTGCAGCCTCACGTACCGTAGCGAATGCCTCCGGAAGAATATCGTCCAGGGTCTCACCGTTTGCCAGGCGCTCCTTGAAGATACGGGTATTGTCGCGCAGTTCCTCATCGCTCTTTGCCTGCATGGTCGGGCGCAGTGCCTCAATCTTGTCCACGATCGGATAGATCATCTTCAGTTCCCGCTCACTGTGGGTACCAAATACTTTTTCTATGAGATTCATATAATTCTTTCTCCTAAACTTTCTTTGTTTCGTCTGTCTCGTTCCTATTATTATAGTCAATCTTTGATATTGTACCACCTTCCCCTGATTTATTCAAGTTTTCCCCTTCTTGTTCACAAAAAATTTACCTTCTGCTTACTTTTTCTTTCGGAATCCTCATAAAATCACCTGGATTGACCTGCTGCGGCGAATCCAGGTCCTGTAAAATTATGGTAAACTTGTCAGGTTGCACAAAAAACATGTTCGATTCACAACTTATCCACTTTATCCACAATATCCACGAAAAATGCATCCACATCTCATTTCCTTGATTTTCAGCCAAAAATGAGTTATGCACCAAGTTATCCACATTATCCACAAAGTTTTCCCACATTTTTCTGTTCTTTTCTGACGGGAAAAAATAGGTTTTTCTTTGTTCATATCTCATAAATCCACTGTTTAAGCCAAAAAATGGAGGAAAACCTCTTGACTTTTCCACATTTCCAAAGGTAGGAATGCAATTTGTATTTTGTGGATAAAGTATTCGTTTTTATATTTCATTCACAATAATTGTCTCAACAATTTCCCGGTTTTAGTTGAAATTTTCGGTTTTATATGTTATACTTAGAACATCTCAAAAGAAGGAGCTGATGACTTATGCGTTATACCATTACAGGCAGAAATATTGATGTGACTCCGGGGCTTCGCGCCGCCATTGAGGAAAAGATTGGAAAACTGGAACGTTACTTCCTTCCGGATACCGAAATCATCGTAACGCTCAGTGTACAGAAAGACAAACAGAAAATCGAAGTTACCATCCCGGTAAAGGGAAATATCATCCGTGCGGAAGAATCCAGCAACGATATGTACGTGTCCATTGATTTGGTAGAGGAAATCATTGAACGCCAGCTTCGCAAATACAAAAACAAACTGATCGACAAAAAACAGTCCGCACAGGCATTCTCAGATCTGTTCATCAGCGAAGAGAGCGAGCCGGATGACGAGATCCAGATTGTGAAAACCAAACGTTTCGCCATGAAACCGATGGATCCGGAAGAGGCTTGTGTCCAGATGGAACTGTTAGGCCATAACTTCTATGTATTCTTAAACGCAGAGACCGAGGAAGTCAATGTTGTTTACAAGAGAAAAGGTCAGACCTACGGACTGATCGAGCCGGAATTCTAAGAGCCAGCAATCATCCTTTCATACAAGGCAATAAAAAAGGAAACGCACCCAAAACTGAGTGCGTTTCCTTTTTTATTGCCTGTAATGTAATTTTTCATAAAGCCAGACGGCGGATGCAGGCTGCAGTTCTGCTGCCAATCGTCAACGATTGTTTTTGCAATGTATAAACAAGCCTGTCAGATCAATTTTCCAAGCCAGGAAAACCGCTCCCGTCCGGAAAGCACCGAAACGATCCAGGCGAACAGGATCATTGGTACCAAGACACATAGTGCAATATTTTTCTCAGTGAGCGGAAGCGGATTCCACTTCACGGTCCAGGAGAAAAAGTAAAAGAAATAGAAATGGGAAAAATAGACCCATTCGCTCATTTTTCGCAGAGTCACAAAGAACCTGGAATATCCACCCTCTGCTCTCATAAAAAGCTCCGTCAAAAAGAAAGCGGCCGGGGCTGCACTAAATACCATGTTCGTATTAAAGCAGGTGGAAACCTCTTTGTACATCAGTGCCAGAGATACCAGGCTTCCGGCAAGCGCCAGAAGAAGCGGCATCCGCCATGTTTTCCGGGAAAACCAGAGTCCCAGAGCCAGATAAAAGCTTCCGTAAAACAGACCATTTCGCATGGTCACAAACTTCGGCGCATACCACCAGACAAACTCCTGGATCTTCATGGGTGCCTGCTGGGTAAAATACCAATTGTCACAGATGCAGCCGAACACAAACAGCGCTCCGGTCAGAATCAGAAGCATCCAGATCTTTAAGCCCACACGGTAACCGGTCCACACGATCAGGCAGGCCAGCGCAAGCGCCGGCAGATACCAGAGCTGGGCAATGGTGCTGGAGACGAAAAAGGAATGGATGTAGGCCTTCACCATTTCTGCGATCGTTGCCGTGCCGTGGTACCAGTTATAAATATCGATGGGCCAGTAGATGACACACCAGATCAGATACAGCTTTACAATGCGCCAGACATAACGCCAGACAACCGACCATCCACCCGTTTTATTTCCACCACCGTATGAATATCCGGCATCCGCATCTTTGCATCTTCTGGGATCCGGAATTTTCCGGAATAGCAGAAAGCCTGCAATGATAAAAAAGATGGGCACTGCCAGGTTCGAAAGCCAGCTGCCGATCACCAGACGCCAGCGGCTTTCTGCAGGATAAAAGACCTGGATCATATGACGCGCCGCCACCAGGAGTGCCATAACAAATTTCAGCAGATCCAGGCCACAGTATTGTTTTTTTTCTTTCATACATGCACCTTTTAATCCAGGAAGGTAACAGCCTTACATGGAGTTCGGTAATTGTACTTCGTAATGGTGATACCCGTTGTCGGATTGCTGGAATGGATGATCTGTCCATTGCCTATGTAGATTGCCACATGGTTGATGTAACTTCCGCTGGCGTAGAATAAAAGGTCACCCGGCTGGATCGCAGACAGGGAAATTTCTTTTCCTTTTGCTGCCTGGTCTCTGGAACTTCGTCCTGTTGTAATGCCAAAGTGCGCAAATACCTCCTGGGTAAATCCGGAACAGTCTGCACCATTGGTCAGGCTGGTTCCACCATATACATACGGGTTTCCTAAGAACTGCTTCGCATATGCCACGATTGCGGTTCTGGTCGCGGATACTACGGCTGCCGAGCTGCCCGGTCCTGCCACCGGAGAGGACCGGGTCGTCGTGGACGGTCCGGAGGAACTGGTCTGGCTGGAACCATTCGGAGCAGAACTGTTCTGCGCAGAGCCAGTCTGGGACGGACTCTTCTGAGATGGAGCTGAAGTTACCGTCTGATTGCCTGCACTGCTCTGGGAAGAACCGCTCTGCCCTGCAGACGGACTCTGTGTCTGACTCTGATCTTTCGATGTGTTTGCAGTCGGCGCGTTGGTCATGGCTGAATCATCGCTCTGTTCCGGATTTGCAGAAATGATCACATCTTTATTTTCTTCGACTTTGATCACCTGCTCTAGATTTGCAAGTGCCGTCTGGGCATCGCGCTTTCTCTGCGCTTCCTCTTCCAGCTTCGCCCGCTCCTCTTCCAGGGACACCGCCTGGTCAAACTCGACCTCAACCTTGCAGTATGACTTTGCGATATAACCAATCAGGTCTGCATCGACCTCAACCTTATAAAAATCACCTTCATCGCCCTGGACAACATAGCGGGAACCGCTGGAGATCATAGTCAGGACATTACTTGTAAGATTCGGCTCCTCGCGCAAACGCAGGTTATCTACGCTGACAGTCACAAACTCCCGGCCGATCGACTGAGCCAGTGTCTCTGCCTCCTGACCAGTAATAAAATACTCCGATTTGATGAAGCCATTCACCGTTCCGGACTGGATCCGGTACCAGCTTCCGCCCTCTCCTTCCACGGTTTCCAGAATGGTTGCAGCACAGTTATTATAGATCTTACCGACGATCTTGCTGTTCGTCGTAGCCTGTTCCCGGATATTCACGTAATCAGTAACCTGGGATACCGCAATATTTTCATAGTCTGCCGGTGCAGCCACTAACATTGCCTCATGAGGAGACTTTGCCGCATCTGCGTAAGCAGAAAACGGACATGCTGCCGCTGCGCAAAGGCAGGATACTGCCAGTACTTTCTTCCATTTTTTCATGCGTCTTCGCCTTTCTTATTTCTGTTTCTCTTCACATGCACTTGCCCGGCAATGGGATTTTGCCGATACTTCGCACTCCAAATCGGCAAAATATGCTGCCAGAACTGTATCACACGGGATTTTTAGTTGCACGCAACACGTTTCCGTAATCTGTCATTCAGTATAACATATCCCTTCTGAAAGTTACAGAGTGTTCGCAAAATTGTAATTTATTTGTAAAATGTAGCTTGCTGTTCGCGCAAAGCGTAAATAGCAACAAATGTAAGGAGTTTTATGATAGAATATGTTTAGAAAACAAGAAACCATAATATGACAAAAGGAGTGATCGTATGGCAAAGAAAGTTGTTCTCGTAACCGGCGCTTCCCGCGGAATCGGAAAAGCCATTGCCGTAAAATTTGCAAAAAAAGGCTATAACGTAATCATCAACTGCGCCCACCGGGAGCAGGAATTGATGCAGACCAAAAAAGAAATTGAGCGTTATCAGGTAACCTGCGCTGCATTTTTAGGGGATATGGGCGATATGGCAGCCTGTGAGCAGCTGTTTTCCATGATCCGCAAACAGTTTGGCTCTCTGGATGTTTTGGTCAACAATGCTGGAATCGATTACATCGGCCTTCTGCAGGATATGACCTCAGAAGAGTGGGACCGCATCCTGCGTACCAACCTGACTTCCGTATTCAACTGCAGCAAGCTGGCCATTCCGCTGATGCTTGCCGCCGGTCACGGAAAGATCATCAACATTTCCTCCGTATGGGGCTGCGTAGGCGCTTCCTGTGAAGTCGCATACTCTGCCACAAAGGGCGGCATCAATGCCTTCACCCAGGCACTGGCCAAAGAACTTGCTCCAAGCAATATCCAGGTCAACGCCGTTGCCTGCGGTGCCATTGACACGGAAATGAACCAGTGGATGGAGGAAGACGAGCTGATCGGGCTGGTCGAGGAAATCCCATCCGGCCGCCTCGGACGTGCGGAGGAAGTCGCTGATTTTGTTTATCATCTCGGCTACAAAGGCTCTTACTTAACCGGTCAGATCATAAAGCTGGATGGAGGCTGGATCTGATCTTCCTGTTTTGCCATGCCCGCTGTCCTTTTCCGGCCGCGGGCAGACAGATTCCCATTCGATAAAGGAGAACACCATGGAGTTCAAACAACTGCAATCCTTTGTGGCTGTTGTCGATTACGGCAGCTTCACGAAAGCTTCGGAAAAGCTCTTTATCTCTCAGCCTACCATCAGTACCCATATCCGTATGCTGGAGGAAGAACTTCAGTCCTGTCTTCTGGTACGTACAACCAAAAGCATCGAACTGACACCGCGCGGGCAGGAATTTTATGAATGTGCCATCAGCATTCTGAGTCTCAAAAACAATCTGCTGGAAAGTTGGAACAATGAGGCTAAAAATACGATCCATCTCGGCGCTTCCACCATTCCATCCACCTATCTGCTGCCAGAGCTTTTGCCCGCCTACAAAAAGCTGCATCCGGAGACATATTATAACATTTATCAGAGTGACAGCCAGGGGATCCTGGAAAAGATTCTGGAAGGTCGTTTTAATCTGGGTCTGGTCGGCATGACCTGCGAAGATGAACGATTTTGTTTTAAACCATTTTACCACGATCAGATGGTGCTGATTACTCCAAAAACTTCTTATTTTGCGCAATTTCAGACGAAACCGATTCCGCTCGATCTCATTTTGAAATCAGAACCGGTCATTTTGCGTGAAGAAGGAAGCGGCCGCCTGCAGCCCCGGTTCTGATCAAAAGCTTTTCGTTTTTGATCTTCCCGTGGTCACAGACAGCCGCAGCCTGTATCTGGTCTATCACAAAAGTTTTGTCTTAAAACCTTATATCCATGCGTTTATGGAATTTGTGCTGCAGTTTTACCAGAATCAGGAACCCTCAAACCGATAAGGAAGCTCCATCAGAACTTCCGGATCGTATCCTCTTCGTCGCCCAGATCTTCAATCTTACGGATCACTGCAAAATAGCTGAAACCATTGTCCGTTGTGATCTCTACCCGGTCGCCTACTTTATGACGCAGGATTGCCTTTCCGAGCGGAGACTCAATGCTGACCATGTTGTGCATGGAATTTCCACGAATGCTGGTCACCAGCTTATAGGTCTCCTCCTCGTCATCGTCTTCCATATAAAGCGTGACGGCCTTGTTCAGTCCGACTTCATCGGCCTTGGAAGCATCCGAGATCACAATGGCATTCTTCAGCATATTCTCCAGATAACGGATCCGGCTCTCGTTCTGATTTTTGTCTTTTTTGGCTGCATGATACTCAAAGTTTTCACTTAGATCCCCATGCGCCCTGGCTTCTTTTACTGCCTCCAGGCATTTCGGACGGATGACAAGCTTCCGTTCTTCAATCTCTGCCTGAATCTTTTCCACATCGGATTTCGTCAGTTTTTCTCTCATACTCACTCTCTCTTTTCGCGTTTTATGCAGTCATCAGCTTTACAAGCAATTCTACCATTTTCTCCATAGCCTGAATGGAAATAAACTCATATTTTCCATGATAATTTGCTCCGCCTGTGCACAGATTCGGACATGGGAGTCCCTTGTAAGAAAGACGCGCGCCATCGGTACCTCCGCGGATTGGAAGGGTCACCGGCTCTACATCCAGTTCTTTCATCAGCTGGCGCACCCGGTCGATCAGATGCATATGTGGCTTAATCTTTTCTTTCATATTGAAATAGGAATCCTTAATTTCAATGTCCACGGTACCGGCTCCATATTTCTGGTTCAGGAACACTGCGATCTGACGCATCTGCTCTTTTTTCTTTTCAAATTTTTCCATATCATGGTCGCGGATCAGGTACTTCATCACAGAAGTTTCCACATCTCCCTGGAAATGATCCAGATGGAAAAATCCCTCATAGCCTTCGGTATACATCGGATTTTCGAAAGTCGGCAGCATCTGCTGGTATTCCATTCCAATCAGCATGGAATTCACCATACCCTTTTTGGCATCTCCGGTATGCATGCTGCATCCATGAATCGTCACTACCGCAGAAGCCGCATTGAAGTTTTCATATTCCACCTCACCGAGCTCACCGCCGTCTACTGTATAGGCAAACTGCGCTCCAAAGCCGGAAACATCAAATTTGTCTGCGCCGCAGCCAATCTCCTCGTCCGGGGTAAATGCAATGCAGATCTTTCCATGTGGAATTTCCTTATGAGAAAGCAGGTAATCTGCTGCCGTCATGATCTCTGCCACACCCGCCTTATCGTCTGCTCCCAGAAGTGTCGTTCCATCGGTCGTGATCAGATCCTGTCCCTGATAACGTGCCAAAAATGGAAATTCCGAAAGGCGCATAAAAATCTGTTTTTCCTGGTTCAGGCAGATGTCTTTTCCATCGTAATTTTTTACGAACTGTGGTTTTACATTGGCTCCGGTCAGAGCCGGTGCGGTATCCATATGGGCAATAAAGCCGAGGGACGGAATCTTTTCAGCCTGCTCTGCTGGAACATTCGCCGGAATTTCTGCATAAATATAGCCATACTCACTGAGACGCACACGCTCGGCACCCATTTCTTCCAGTTCCTGTTTGAGACATTTGGCTAGCTCCCACTGTTTCTCTGTACTTGGCATCTTGCCAGCGTCCTCTTTTGACTGGGTATCGAAGGATACATAATTCAAAAAACGTTCGGTTACCTGTGACATAATGAATACTCCTTTTTCTGATAAATCCTTTATTTTTTAATCCCGCTGAATCTAATTATAGCACAAAAAGACTGCCCCTGCAAAAGAATCACAAGGACAGCCTTTTTCGTAATCTTCCACTGAGAAAGTTCCTGTTCGCCGGTATCTCAGCCAATTCCACCAAGCAGCGCTCCGGCAACCAGCGCCAGAAAAGCTGCCGGAACCAGCACATACTTGCCGAGCAGGACAAATGTTTTGCCAATTTCTTTTTTGGCACCGCGGTTTACAGCCTCCAGGGCAAAATCCGTTCCGGCAACCCAGAAGAACATAATTCCGGCAAGCATCGCCCCAAGCGGGCAAATGTAAATTGACACCACATCCATCCAGCCAGAGACAATTCCCTGAATGAACAGTGCGACACCGCAGCCTGCTGCCGCGATCACGGCTACTGCAGCCGGTCGTTTGAGCCCGCAACGCTCCTGCAGGATCTCCACCGGTGCCTCATAGAGGTTTACCAGAGAACTCATTCCGGCAAATAACACACAGACATAAAAGATCATTCCGCAGATTTTTCCACCCGGCATTCCATTGAACACGTTCAGCAAATAGATAAACATCAGACCAGGACCTCCGGAAGAAAGCTCTGCGCCGCCTGCTGCCATGCCCGGAATAATCACAAAAGCAGCCAAAAGTGCAGCAAGTGTATCAAAAAATGCCACATTTTTTGCAGATGCAGCAATATCCTCGGAATCGCTTAAGTAGGAGCCATAGATCACGGTTCCGTTTCCTGCAATGGACAGCGAGAAAAATGCCTGTCCAAATGCATAGATCCAGAGGCGTATATCCTTCAGTCCCTCCGGATTGATGGTAAAAATATAATGATAGCCTTTTTCTGAGCCTGGAAGTGTAAAGATATAAACACCGAGTCCCAAAAACAGAATAAATAACAGCGGCATCATGATCTTGTTTGCTTTCTCAATTCCGCCCGCAATTCCAAATGCCATGATCACTGCAGTGACAACCACTGTGATGACCAGCCAGTTATTATTGCCAAATCCCGTCGCCGTACCGTCAAACAATCCACCGATCGCTCCCATATCCTGTCCCAGGGCATAAAGGTTTCCCGTCAATGCAAGGAACGCGTACTTAAAGATCCATCCCACTACTACCGTATAGCCGATGGCAAGCGCCATGGACCCCAGTACCGGGATCACACCGATCAGCTCTCCGATCCGTTTCTTTCCGGTCCGTAATTCCGTACACATGCCAAACGCCTTGATCGGTCCGCTCTTTGCGGCACGTCCCAGTGCCATCTCCTCAATCACGCCTGTGGAGGCGATCAGCACAACAAACAACAGATACGGAAGCAGAAATGTCATTCCACCCCAATCAGAAACAATATATGGGAAACGCCAGATATTCCCCATACCAACTGCCGAACCGATGCAAGCAAGCACAAAACCGGTGCGGCTTTTAAACCCATCCCTTTCTTTTGCCATGAAATAAATTCCTTTCCAACACATTACTTTTATTTTGATTGCTTCCCACGCCTTCAATCTGTATGAAAACCCCAAGAAGAAAATACAACAATAAAAAAGTCCGGAAAACCAAAGTTTCTCGAACTTTTCTACATCGTTTCTTTTATTATACTTAACTTTTTCGCAAATATCTATAGAATTTTTCATTCTCTGGGAATTCTTTATCTAATTGCTTGGTTTTTGCAAGTGTAAATTACTCTTTAGGTATTTTTATTATGCAAGAAACAAATTACTGCATAAACTGTATGAAAACTAACACAACTGGTATTGTTAGTGCAGATAACACCGTGGAAGTAAAAATAGCTTTTGCGGCAAGACGAATATTTCCATCATACTCGCTACACAACATAGATACATTTCCCGCAACAGGAAGCGCACATAATAAAACAGCAATAGACCGAAATATGGAATACTACAGCCAATGATAAATCCTATGACGCAACCCATGATAACTTAGAGGGTGACACTCACCAAGTTAGCCACCAAGATTCTACGCCGTCAGCAGTTATATTGCGCCTAATGCTTTTTAGATTTTCTTCGCAATCGTAGACAGCTCCGAAATAATACTAAGAAGATCATTTTTGGCAAGCTCCGTGCGGCAGAATTGGAGCGTGAAAATACGTAGCTACGTCGGAAAGTCCACAGCTATGAGGATGTAATTCAGCGTAATAAAAGGAATTTGAGATTGAAAAGGGACGCTTCTCTTTCCGGCTGAGCGCCCCATACGGAGAGGAACGCCGCAGGGCGGCAAGCGAAGCGGCGAAAAACGCATAAAAGGGTTTTAGGGCTTCGTTGATTGTTGCGTTGGCAACTCCACCGCAATGGTAGTGCCCTTCTCCGAACTTTTCTCCACCCAAACGGAGCCGCCGTGGAGATCGGCGATCTCCCATACCAGTGAGAGCCCCAGTCCTGCGCCACCGTATTCCCGGCTGCGAGACTTGTCCACCCGGAAGAAGGGCTGGAAGATGCTGCGCTGATACACCTCCGGGATGCCGCAGCCGGTGTCGGAGACGCGGAGCAGGAGCTTTTCCAACTCCTGAGTGACAGAAACCCGTACCGAGCCGCCCGGCCGGTTGTACTTGACAGCATTCTCCGTCAGGTTGAAGATCAGCCGGTAGATCAGTGCATCGCTGCCGGTCATAATGCCGTCGCCCTCCGCCGTCAGCGTGACGCCGCGCTTATCTGAGAGCGGCGCAAGATCTGTGAAGATCTCCTCGATCATGGGAGCGAGCTGGATCCGCTCGTTCCGCGCCACCTGCCGCAGATTGCTCATCTCCAGCAGTGTCCTGGTCATCTGTATCAGCCGTTCCGTCTGCTCACGCAAAAGTGTAAGGAACTCCGCCGTCTCCGGTCGCACGTCAGGATGCTCCGCGGAAAACAGCTCCAACTGCGCCTGCATTAGTGCCAGTGGCGTGCGCAGCTCGTGGGCGGCGTTGCCGGTGAACTGCCGCTGGGCGGAAAAGGCGTTGTTCAGCCGCTCCAGCATCTGGTTGAACGAGCGGCTCAGCTGCCGGAACTCCGAAATAGCGTCTTCATCGATCCTCATATCGGCAAGATTGTTCAGCTGCACCTGCTCCACCTGCGAGGTAAAGCTGCGCAGGGGCTTGAGAGCGCGTCCACTGACGAAATAGGCGAGGATGCCGCTGAGCAGCGTTACCGCCGCCGTGATGTACCAGTTGGTGGTGCGGAAGCGCCCCTGCACCCCATCGACGACGATGATCAACTCCTCGTTGGGCGTTATGAGCTGCGGGTCAAAGCTCGCCGCTCCGCCATCATTCAGGATCACCGTGCCGCCGCCTTGTAAACTGTCCGCAATGGTGTCCATATAGTACACACCGGAGGAGCACAGCAGCAAATTCATGGCCACGCAGGTGATGCCGATGAGCAGAACGGACATCAGCGTGATGCGCCACTGCAGGGAAAACCGCTTCATTCCTCCTCGCCTCCCATCAGATAGCCCTCGCCGATGCGGTTGCGGATGGGGTCATAGCCCAGCACGGCGCGGAGCTTTTTGCGCAGGGCGGAGATGTGGACGCGAATGGAATTGCTGAAGCTGTCCACGCTATTGTCCCAAACGTGATCCATCAGCTCCTCCTGACTTACTGGCCTTCCTTGATGCACCATCAGGTATTCCAGGATTCCCGTTTCCTTCCGGGTGAGCGTCAGCGTCTGCCCGTTGACGGTGGCGGTACGGGAGCGGGTGTCAAAGGTCAGGTCTCCGCAGCTTAGCAGCACATCCTGCTGGGTGAACTGCCGCAATGTCAGGCTGCGGATGCGGGCCTCCAGCTCCGCCAAGTGGAAGGGCTTCGCCAGATAGTCGTTCGCCCCGGCATCCAGCCCCTGCACCTTGTCCTCCACTTCGCTGCGGGCGGAGAGGATCAGCACCCGCGTCTCCCGGTCGGTCTGCCGCAGGGTGCGCAGCACCGTCATGCCGTCCTTTTTCGGCAGATTCAGATCAAGAAGCACCAGATCGTATCGTTCCACGCCCAGAAGCGCCAGCGCCTTTTCGCCGTCATAGCAGTAGTCCACGCTGTAGGCCAGCCGCCGCAGGCTGCGAACGATAGTCTCGCACAGGGCGCGTTCATCTTCAATTACTAAAAGGTGCATGAGAGTCCTCCTTTTTATTTCTTCATTTTTGTGTTGCTTTCATTATAGCAAAAACAGATAAGGTTTGCGTTAAGTTTTCGTTCTTAACAGAGACTTTAACTCTCCCGCGCTATGATGGGGGCAGAAAATCGGAAAGGGTGATGAAAAATGAGCTGCAAGAAAAAGGCCGCAGCGCAGGTCGTGCTGCTGATGGCCGGAGCCGCCATGCTGTGCTTCGGTGTCTGGCGGGGCGAGGCGGCGACAGTGCTGAGCAAAGCAATCAAATTATGTCTGGAGTGTGTGGGCATTGGGTAAAAAGTTTTCAGGCGTTTCACAGACCATGTCCCGCTTCCGGGGCTGGATTCAGGCGGGGGCGACGCTGCTGACCAACCTGCATCTGCCGAACTTTCTCAAGGGCGGACTGTATCAGGGGGCGGGGAAGACCGTCTGCGTGCCGGGGCTGAACTGCTACTCCTGTCCGGCGGCGTCCGGGGCCTGCCCCATTGGGGCGTTTCAGGCAGTGGTGGGGTCTTCCAAGTTCAGCTTCTCCTACTATATCACAGGCTTTCTCATTTTGCTGGGAGTCCTGCTGGGACGCTTTATCTGCGGCTTTCTATGCCCCTTCGGCTGGTTTCAGGAGCTGCTGCACAAAATCCCCACGAAGAAGCTTTCCACAAAAAGGCTGAAGCCGCTGACATACCTGAAATACGCTGTCCTGCTGGTGATGGTTTTCCTGCTACCAGTGTTCCTTGTGAACGATGTTGGCATGGGAGACCCGTTCTTCTGCAAATACCTCTGCCCCCAAGGCGTACTGGAGGGAGCCATCCCGCTGTCCCTTGCCAATTCCGGCATCCGGGCGGCGCTGGGCAAGCTGTTTACATGGAAATTCAGCATCCTGCTGTCGGTGATCGCGCTGAGCGTGCTGTTCTACCGACCGTTCTGCAAGTGGCTTTGCCCGCTTGGCGCGTTCTATGCGCTGTTCAACCGGGTGTCCCTCTTCCAGATGAAGGTGGACAAGAGTAAGTGCGTCTCCTGTGGGAAATGTGCCAGAGCCTGCAAGATGGATGTGGATGTGACGAAAACGCCCAACCATACCGAGTGCATCCGCTGCGGAATGTGCATCCGCGCCTGTCCAACGAACGCCGTGTGCTTCCGCTACGGCTTCGGCAACGGGAAAGAAACAACAAAGAAAACAACGATGGAGGAATCAAAATGAACAGGAAGAGAATTTTTGCACTGGCTTTTGCCGTGCTGATGGTGCTGGCCTTGGCGGCCTGCGGTACGAAGAACAATGACAAGATGGGCGACATGAGCGGCAACGGCTCCGCCATGACTGGCGAGCCGAAAAACGCCGAGGAGGCGCTCGCCCTGCACAAGGAGCTGCTAGAGCAGGAGAACGCGATCCTGTCGGAAAATACCGAGCTGTGGGAAAATGTCTTTATGGAGGCTGAGAAGGGCATGGCCATGATCGAGGACGGGAAAAACTACGGCGACTTCCTGCTGGATACCGTCGAGGCCGCTAAAGAGCAGTTCACCAACAAGGAGTATGAGTGGCTGAAGGAGTCAGCCACGGAGATCAGCAATATTGAAAACAGGCTGACCGAGTTGGAAGAGAAGTATCCCGAGCTCATGCAGAAATCCATGGACGGCGATATGAACATGCCCGCAGGCAGCGACACGAGCAACTCTCCCGACGACGGCAGTATGCAGAAGTTCCCCGCCTTTGAAGGGAAAGATCTGGACGGCAACACGGTGAAGAGCGACGAGCTGTTCTCCGCCAACGCCGTCACCGTAGTGAATTTCTGGTTCACCACCTGCAATCCCTGCGTGGGTGAGCTTGGCGAGCTGGACGCGCTGAACAAGGAACTGGCGAACAAGGGCGGCGCGCTCATCGGCATCAACTCCTTTACGCTCGACGGCGACGAGAAGGCCATCGCCGAGGCGAAGGAGGTGCTTGCCAAGAAGGGCGCGACCTATCAAAACATCTATTTCGGCTCCGGCGGCGATGCCGGTAAGTTTGTGGAGAATGTCTTCGCCTATCCCACCACCTATGTGGTCGACCGCAGCGGCAATATCGTGGGTGAGCCCATCGTAGGCGCTGTTACCGGCAAGACGCAGGCTGAGGCGCTGCAAGCCCAGATCGACAAGGCGCTCGCCGCCGATATGGGCTGACCTGAGATTTAAAAAGTGCCTGCTGCGCGCCATTGCATTGCCCTCGGCGGGCAAGGGGCGGAGTGAGCTCTGATTCCCCTGAAAGGAGGAAACGCGATGTATCGAAGTGTATTGGCCCTGCTTTTCGCCGCAGTGCTGCTGGGCGGCTGCGCCGCCGGGAAGCAGACTGTGCCGAAGGAAAAGAGCGGACAGGAAACAAACATGGACGGAGCGGCTTTTGACCGGTCCGACGAGGAGGTCACCTATATGGATACCACAGACAATGTCATCTATCTGGCGGGCGGCTGCTTCTGGGGCATGGAACAGCTGATGCAGTCCATCCCCGGCGTCATCGATGCCGAGAGCGGCTATGCCAACGGCACCTGCGAGGCGGACGCCGATTACAAGACCGTCTGCCAAGGGAACACCGGCTTCCGGGAGGCCGTGCGGGTGGAGTATGACCCCGGGCAGGTGAGTCTCGACGCCCTGCTGCTGGCCTACTTCTATGTGATCGATCCCACGGTGGAGAACCGACAGGGCAACGACCGGGGCAGCCAGTATCAGACCGGTGTCTATTACACCAACGAAAGCGCGAAGGAAACGGTGGAGCGCATCGCGGAGATCGAGCGGGGACGCAGTGAAAAGTTCTTCGTGGAGATAGGTCCACTCAAGAACTATTATCCTGCCGAGGAGTACCACCAGAACTACCTCGAAAAGAACCCGAACGGCTACTGCCACATCCCGCGCGCGGAGATGGAGCTGTTTTCCCGGCTGCGCATCGATCCGGGCGACTATCAGAAGCCCGCGGCGGAATCCATCCGGGACAAGCTGACGGCGGAGCAGTACCGTGTTACGCAGGAGAGCGGCACGGAGCGCGCTTTCACAGGCGAGTTCTGGGATAAGTTTGAAAAGGGCATCTATGTGGATGTCGTCACCGGCGAGCCGCTCTTTTCCTCCACGGATAAGTACGAGAGCGGCTGCGGCTGGCCGGCTTTCACAAAGCCCATTGAAGAGCCTGCCGTGGTGGAACTGGAGGACCTGAGCCACGGCATGCGCCGTACAGAGGTCAGAAGCCGTGCCGGAGATTCTCACCTTGGTCATGTGTTCACCGGCGATCCGGAGTCCCCCAATGGCGTGCGCTACTGCATCAACAGTGCGGCCCTGCGCTTTGTGCCTTACGCAAAGATGAAAGCAGAGGGTTACGGATATCTTCTGTATCTGTTCGAGGAATGAGTTCGCATAATACAATGATATAATAAGCAGCGGTCCAATCATTATGAACCGGGCCGCTGTCGTTTATGCTCATGTCGGTTTATTCAAACAGGACGTTCAGCTTGCTGTTCAGAATCAGATCGGCATAAGCAAGCGGGTCGTTGTAGATCAGATAATCCAGCTCTGACCACTGGAAGCGGTTATCGGCAACTTCGTTTTCAACGGCGGTGAAGTCAATGGAAATCCGGCTTCCATCGTCAAAAACCAGTTCTACGCTGGCTGTGTCGATGTTGAATTGACAGAAAATAAGTTTACTCATAGTCATATCTCCACGATGTTTTTTAGGATAACAAGCGGGAATCCTCGGTTATTCAATTGCCG
>NZ_QUEH01000024.1:0-1579 GCF_003477935.1 Clostridium sp. AF32-12BH
TTGTGCGCCCAGCTAAGGGTGTGTAGTCAAGCCGGTGGGAATCCGGTTTATCCAAGGTTTAGCCAACCAGATAATAGCGAGTCTTGGGATGATGTCGGTAACGCATCTGACAAGCGTAGACAGCAAGAAAGCAGGGTTGAATAGTGATTGAGCTTCGAAACGTTAACTTCAGTCGGTCGACGTCTTAACTGGTGCGGAAGACAATACCATGTAATACGATATGGCGAGTATTATGTGGCACTGTGGAGTCAGAGAACCAATCATGTTTTACATTGTGAATACACATCAACTGGGGAGAACCTGCTGTTTCTCGAAAAAGAGTATGAGGTCACAACTGAAAACGGAGGACTTCAAATGAATGGCAGGTAGTCGGACAATCCCATAGTACTGTAGAAATCGGGTAATACCGATGGAGGGAAGGGGATTGCATAGTAAAGGTCTTACTGAGGACACATTATCCGTACTCAGGGACGGAGGAAATAATGGAAACGAAATTAGTAAGAATAGTTGAGATATCGGCAATATCAAAACATCCTATATTTACATCAGTGTACCACTTGATAAATGAAGATATGCTAAAGCAATGTCATAAGGAATTAGATGGGAGCAAAGCAGTCGGAATCGACAAGGTAACCAAAGATGAGTATGGGAAGAACCTTGACAGAAATATCAAGGATTTAGTACAAAGGCTGAAAAACAAATCCTTTAAGCCACTTCCATCGCTGAGAGTATACATTCCCAAAGCAAATGGAAAGAAAAGACCATTAGGGATAGCTTCTTATGAGGATAAGATTGTACAAATGGCAGTGAAGAAAATATTGGGTGCTATTTATGAGCCAAGATTCCTAAACTGTATGTATGGATTCAGACCGAACAGAGGTTGTCACGAAGCGATAAAAGAGGTATATCAACGGATAAGTTATGGGAAAATCAGCTATATTGTAGATGCTGACATCAAAGGGTTCTTTGACCATATCGACCATGAGTGGATGATGAAGTTTCTCGAATGGAACATACAGGATAAGAACTTACTGTGGCTGATACGTAAATATCTTAAAGCAGGAATAATGGAACAAGGTAAATTTGAACCAACAGAGGAAGGTTCGGCACAAGGCTCCGTAATGAGTCCGATGCTTGCGAATATATACATGCATCATGTGCTGACGCTGTGGTTCAAACTTGTAGTGAAGAAGGAAATGCAGGGAGAGTGTTTTCTTGTCAACTTTGCGGATGATTTTGTTGCAGGATTTCAATATAAGTCAGAAGCTGAAAGATACTATAAAGAGTTAAAAGAACGAATGGAAAAGTTTGGTCTGGAACTTGAGAGTAGTAAAAGCAGACTGATTGAATTTGGAAGATTTGCAGAGCAGAATCGCAGGGCAAGAGGGGAACATAAACCGGAAACATTTGACTTTCTGGGATTTACTTTCTACTGTAGCAAAAACCGAAAAGGAGGTTTCGCACCAAAAGTACAGACTTCAAGAAAGAAGTTTGAGCAAAAGGTCAGAGCCTATAAGAATTGGATTTATGATAATCGAAATCGACCGATGCGAGAGATAATCAAGGAATTGAATGTGAA
>NZ_QUEH01000024.1:1589-40426 GCF_003477935.1 Clostridium sp. AF32-12BH
CCGATGCGAGAGATAATCAAGGAATTGAATGTGAAGCTAATCGGACACTATCGGTACTATGGTGTTACATGGAATTTCCGAAAGATAACAACATTTTTACATAGGGTTCAGCAGTTTCTGTTTAAAGCTATGAATCGGAGAGGTTGTAGACGGGCATACACATGGAATGGATTTGTGCAAATGCTCAAGTATTATCCATTAGCAAAGCCTAAAACGTACTATTGCTTATATTAAAGTGAATGTTACTATGAGGAGCCGTATGCGGGAAAGCCGCACGTACGGATCTGTGAGGGGCTAAGATTGAGAGGTCTTAGTCTACTCGACTTTGAAACGAAAGAATAGGTAGATTAGGAGATAGAAAATTGGTAAGACAATACAGCAATGGTGATATAGACGCAGTGATGCAGATCTGGCTTGATACGAATATTCGAGCACATCATTTCATACCGTCCGATTACTGGCGTACCAACTGCGACATGGTGAGAGAACTGCTTTCTCATGCAGAAATATATGTGCATGAAGATGAATGTGCAAAGCAGATAGATGGATTCATTGGATTGAATGATGATTATATTGAAGGTATTTTTGTAAAAGAAACAATGCAATCAAAAGGGATTGGGAAACAACTGCTAAATCATGTAAAGAAAGTCAAGCCTACATTAAAATTAAACGTCTATCAGAAAAATGAGAAAGCAATTAAATTTTATCTACGGGAGAAATTTAACATCAGATCCGAAAATATAGATGACAACACAGGAGAAAAAGAATTTGTAATGGTATGGAATTAGTAACTTCAAGGTTTGTGGAATTGGAAAAATCGGAAGTTTGGAGGTGATATCGAATAAAAAAATTGGTTATATATGTACACGGCAAAGGAGGAACAGTAGAAGAGGCAAAGCATTATAAGCCACTCTTTCCTGAAAGGAATGTGATTGGGTTTGACTATAGATCGCAAAATCCCTGGGAAGCGAAAATTGAGTTTTCTGATTTTTACGGAAAGAAATACCTACAGATTTTGGAGAAACATTATCTTGGGAATATCTGTGCTATGTACGGAAGTACCCGATTAAGTGGAACACTCCAACTTGCATTTTATATGGTGCAAAGGATAATCTGACTTCAGGAGAAACCATGTATGCATTTGCAGAACAAACCGGAGCAATTCTTACAGTAATGAATGATGGAGAACACTGGTTTCATACAGATAAGCAGATGGAGTTCCTTGATGATTGGATTCGGAAATCAATATAACAACTTCCTAATGTACCTGGCAGTTCAAGACTTCCATCCGGTCTTAAGCAGACAAAGGATACAGGCGAAATCTCAATTCCAATTTACGGATAAAATCGACTGGTTTACGCAGGCGTAGGCACCGGAGGTGGATAAAAAAGAAAAATAAGCAGATACTATACCATGGAGGGATTTTCCATGAAAAAGTATAGGATCTGTTTATTTTTGTTTTTGGGAGTGAGTGTGATCTGCATTCTAATCGCGTTTTTTGTCCGGCGCAGTCAGGAAGGTGCAGGTCTGGAAAATAGAAACGAGACCGGAATCGAACAGCTGGAAACAGAAGAGACACAGGAAACGGTCGTAGAGGATCAGATGGCGGCAAACCAGGAGCGGGTACAGGCGCATCCTGTCCAGGAAGAGTATTATCTGGTGGCGGAGGATGGGATGCTTCTGATCTTTTTAAAGGATCAGAAAACAATCTGTCTTTATACACATATGCCGCTCATGGATTTTCCACCAAAGGAGCGGACAAAGCTGCGGGAAGGGATCTGGTTTTCGTCTATGGCAGAAGTGTTTCATTATCTGGAATCGTATACTAGCTGATATGTTATAAAATCTGCTTGAAAAGAGCGTGCAAACTGGATACAATAGAACGCAAATGGTTACTGCATACGCGTAAGCAGTAATCCGAAATGGGAACTGGGCAGATACAGGTATTTTGTGAACCGTTCCTAAAATGATCTTGAGAAACAGCGGAGGAACAACGTGGAAAACGTGAAGAGAAAAGTACTGATCATCGGAGGCGGGGCTTCCGGTCTGATGGCGGCCATCATGGCGGCCCGGGAAGGCGCAGAGGTAACCATTCTGGAGCATATGGACCGGGTGGGGAAAAAGATATTATCTACAGGAAACGGGCGCTGCAACCTGACGAACCTGTCTCTGAAGCCGGAGCATTACCGGAGCAGCCAGAAGCTGTTTCCCATGAAGGTGCTGGACCGCTTTTCTGTCTGGGATACGTTAAGTTTTTTTGACGGGATCGGGATCATCACCAGAAACCGGAATGGTTACATTTATCCAAACTCGGACCAGGCGGCATCGGTGTTGGATGCGCTGCGCTTTGAGACGGAGCATCTGGGTATCAAAACGGTTTTGTCCTGTCAGATCCGTTCCGCGAAGAAGACAAAAAATGGAAGCTTTCTTGTGGAGAGTGACCAGGGAACTTATCAGGGTGACTGCCTGATCCTGGCGACCGGTTCCAAGGCGGCTCCGGTGTCCGGTTCGGACGGCAGCGGCTATGAGCTTGCAAAGGCGTTCGGTCACACGATCATCAAACCGCTTCCGGCGCTGGTGCAGCTAAGATGCAAGGGAACGTTTTTCAAACAGCTGGCGGGAGTCCGCTGTGAGGCTGTGGTACGGCTTGTGAGCGACGGAAAAACACTGGCAGCAGATGAGGGCGAGGTCCAGCTGACGGATTATGGTATCTCTGGTATCCCGACCTTTCAGGTAAGCCGGTATGCTTCCCAGGCACTGGACGCAGGCAGGCGTGTAAACGCGGTGCTGGACTTCTTCCCGTCTAAGAGCATGGAAGATACCAGGGCAATGTTAAAACAGAGAAAATCGATGCTTGGTTACCGTCCTTCCGGCGAGTTCTTAAATGGCGTTTTGAATAAAAAATTAGCAGCAGTGCTGTTAAAACAGGCAGGAATCCAGCCGGACCGCTCCTGTGCCCAGATCAAGGACAGCCAGCTGGAGTCACTGACGATGCAGATCAAGAAATTTGAAGTTCCGGTCACCGCGACCAACAGCTTTGAGCAGGCGCAGGTTTGCTGCGGTGGTGTCGATACCAGGGAACTTCGCCCGGACACCATGGAATCGAAGCTGGTGAAGCATCTGTTTCTGGTGGGAGAGCTGACCGATGTGGATGGCATCTGCGGCGGGTATAACCTGCAGTGGGCCTGGAGCACCGGGGCCGTGGCCGGAACAACAGCAGGGAGAATATAGATTATGATACGATTAACACAGATCAAGCTTCCGGCAGACCATACACCGGAGGCACTGAAGAAAAAAATAGCAAAGCTTTTGCGGATAGCGCCGGAGGAGATCCTAAAGCTTCATATCCGGAAACGTTCCCTGGACGCGCGCAAAAAGCCAGAGCTTTTTTACAGTTACACCGTGGATGTTTCCGCCAGTAGGGAAAAGGAACTGTTACATAAAGGAAAAAATCCACAGATCAGCCTCTGCAAAGAAGAGCATTACCACTTCCCGGAGGCAGGAGAGGAGCGCTTAAGGGAGCGCCCGGTCATCATCGGAACCGGTCCGGCGGGACTCTTCTGTGGCCTGGTGCTGGCCCGCCACGGTTATCGTCCGATTCTTCTGGAACGGGGCAGCTCGGTCGAAGAGCGCCAGAAAAAGGTGAATGCCTTCTGGCAGGGCGGAACGCTGGATCTCCAGACGAATGTACAGTTTGGAGAAGGCGGAGCAGGAACATTTTCCGACGGAAAGCTGAATACACTGGTGAAGGACCCGTTGAAGCGTGGACAGCTGGTGCTGGAACTTTTCACGGAATTTGGCGCAGATCCGTCGATCCTTTACGACCACAAGCCGCATATCGGCACGGATGTGCTCGCAGAGGTGGTAAAAGCTATGCGCCAGGAAATCATACGTCTGGGCGGTACCGTCCGTTTTGATACCCAGGTGACGGATCTTCTGGTGGAGCAGCAAAATGTAAGCGGTGTGAAGGTTTCGTTTGCGGATCAGCAGACCGGGGAAAAAACGGAAGAGACCATAAAGAGTAGTGTGGTTGTTCTGGCGATCGGACATAGTGCACGCGATACCTTTTCCATGCTGCTTGCGCGTCAGGTTCCGATGGAAGAAAAGGCATTTGCGGTTGGACTGCGTATCCAGCATCCGCAGAATATGATCAATCTGTCCCAGTATGGCAGAGAAGATGCCGGGGCGCTTGGTGCAGCCAATTATAAGCTTACCAGGCAGACCAAGAGCGGCCGCGGCGTGTACACCTTCTGTATGTGTCCGGGCGGCTATGTGGTCAATGCTTCTTCCGAAGCAGGAAGACTGGCAGTCAACGGCATGAGCTATCATGACCGGGCGGGAGAAAACGCAAACAGTGCCCTGATCGTCACCGTCACCCCGGAGGATTTCCCGGAACGCGGAGCACTGGGCGGTGTGGCATTCCAGAGAAAGCTGGAGGAGGCTGCATACCAGGCGGCAGGAGGAAAGATCCCGGTACAGCTTTACGGGGATTTCTGCCAGAACAAGATCAGCAGCCAGCTTGGCGGCGTAAATCCGCAGATGCGCGGAGAATGGGCATTTGGAGATGTCCGTTCCATTATGCCGGAGCCGTTAAACCTGGCTCTGATCGAGGCCATGGAGGGCTTTGGACATATGATCCACGGCTTCGACCGCCCGGATGCACTGCTTGCCGGAATCGAAAGCCGCACCTCTTCGCCGGTGCGCATCTGGCGCGATGAGCAGTTTGAGAGTGAAGTGCGGGGGCTGTACCCTTGTGGGGAAGGTGCCGGTTATGCAGGTGGAATTACCTCTGCGGCCATGGATGGCATAAAGGTGGCAGAAGCCATTGCAAAGCGTTATGCACCATGTCCGGCAGATCAGGAATAAATAGGAAATCGCTTTTGGGCTTGTCCGGGCAGACTGTATCGGAAACAGGTTTGCCGTAGCGGCATTCAGATAAGGAGGCTAAGAAGGATGAATAGCTTCAGGGAAAAACTGAAAGAGAAAAAGCGGATCGTCATCAAGATCGGTTCCTCTTCCCTGACCCACGAAAAGACAGGGGAGCTGAATTTATATAAGATTGAAAAGCTCATCCGCGTGATCTGTGACCTGAAGGGAGAGGGAAAGGACGTAGTCCTGGTTTCTTCCGGCGCGATCGCAGCGGGAAGACAGGCGCTTGGCGGTCAGAAGCGTCCGCAGACTATTTCAGAAAAACAGGCATATGCGGCTGTGGGCCAGGCCCGGCTAATGATGGTCTACCAGCGTATTTTTTCCGAGTATAACCACATCGCGGCACAGGTGCTTTTAACCAAGGATACCATGACCAATGAGACCTCCCGGATTAATGCGCAGAACACGTTTGAGGAGCTGCTGCGTTTAGGCGCAGTTCCGGTTGTCAATGAAAATGACACAGTCTCCACCCATGAGATCCAGTTTGGTGATAACGACCGCCTGTCTGCAATCGTAGCAGCGCTGATCGGTGCGGATCTTCTGATCTTAATGTCTGATATTGACGGACTGTATTCAGAGGACCCACATAAAAATCCGGATGCACGTTTTATTAGTCTGGTAGAGGAAATCACGCCGGAGCTGATTGGTATGGGCGGTGGTTCGGGAAGTGATATCGGCACTGGCGGCATGGCAGCGAAGCTGGCAGCAGCACGCATCGCGACAGACAGCGGATCGGACATGATCATTGCCAACGCGGACGATGTGAATGTGATCCACGATCTGGTGAACGGAGAAGAAAAAGGAACCTTGTTCCTGGCACATCCGAACCGGGATTTTGATCTGATGGATTACATCAACACAAAATACGGGGACGTATGAGAAAAAATGCGGGTGCGAAAGCCGGAAAGAAAACCGAGAAACAGATATAAAAGCAGATAGAATAGATACAAGAAGAGATAGAATAGAAACAAAAACAGATAGAAACAGAATAACAAGAGCAAAGGAGAATTTTTATGGACCAGAGCAGTATCGACAGAATCAACACCCTGTATCATAAATCCCAGTCTGTGGGACTGACAGAGGAAGAGAAAGAGGAGCAGGCAAGACTGCGCAAGGAATATGTGGCTGCGATCAAAAACAACATGCGGGCACACTTAAACAATATTTCAATCAAGGAAAAAGACGGCAGCATTACCGATCTTGGTAAAAAATATGGTGGAATCAAAGACACCCAGTCATAAGGAACTTTGTTGCAAGGAACTCAGTCATGAGGAACCGGTTCATCAGACACTCGGTTCAAAAAAAGAAATCCGCAGTCAGATCCGGGCGCTGCGGGCAGAACTTGTAAAACCGGAGCATGCCGCGGAAAAAGCGGCAATGGATGAGAAAATCCGGGAAGCGGTATTGCAGCTGTTACATACGCTGAAGGCAGAAAGAAGCATTCCGCAGACGGTATACTGCTATGCTTCATTTGGCGGTGAGGTGGATACGTTTGGCCTGATGGATGCCTTATGGAAGCAGGGCTTTTCGTTGGCACTGCCGCGGGTAACCGGAAACCGCATGGATTTTTACCTGGTGGAAGGAAGAAACGACCTGGTACCTGGCTTTCGGAATATCCCGGAACCGGCAGAACATTGTAAGACAGTGCATTGTCCCAGCGCTGTGGTGATCACGCCGGGGACGGCATTTACCAGAGCCGGAGACCGGATGGGGTATGGAGGCGGCTTTTACGACCGGTTCTTTTCGGAGGAGCCGGAACACAGAAAAGTTGCGGTCTGTTACCCATTCCAGATTTTTTCAGAGCTTCCCACCGAGGAACACGACAGACAGATGGATGATATCATAACAGGAGAAGGCTGAGGTGCGATTCCAGCCAGACATGCAGGTGTGACTGGCAGAATTTAGGAGAACCACCAGGCCACACGACAGGAGGACACGGCATGGATTTAAGAGTGATCGGTGCCCGCGCAAAGGAAGCGGCATCCTATTTAAACAATCTTGGTGTCAACGAAAAAAATGAGGGACTGCGCCAGGCAGCTAAGGCGCTGTTAGACGGAGAGGAAGATATCCTGACGGCCAATCAGGAGGATGTGATCCGGGCAGCAGAAAACGGCATGAGCCCGGCGCTGATCGACCGGCTGGAATTGACCCCGGACCGGCTGGAAGCGATGGCAGATGGCCTGTTAAAAATTGCAGAGCTTCCAGACCCGGTTGGCGAAGTACTTTCCATGAAGCCAAGGCCAAACGGGCTTCTCATCGGGGAAAAGCGGGTGCCGCTTGGCGTGGTTGGTATGATCTATGAGGCACGCCCCAATGTTACCTCCGATGCCTTCGGTCTGTGCTTTAAGACGGGAAATGCAGTGATCTTAAAGGGCGGCAGCGATGCCATTGAATCCAACAAGGAAATTGTAAAGTGGCTGCAGACAGGGCTTTCCCGCGCGGGACTCCCGGAGTCTTCCCTGCAGCTTATCACGGATACAGACCGGGCGGTGACGCAGGAGCTGATGCGCTTAAATGAGTTTGTGGATGTGCTGATCCCGCGCGGCGGCGCAGGGCTGATCCGCAGTGTGGTACAAAACAGCACCGTGCCGGTCATTGAGACCGGAACTGGAAACTGCCATATCTATGTGGATGAGACCGCGGATTTTGACATGGCGTTAGATATCATCATGAATGCCAAAACCCAGCGGATCGGAGTCTGCAATGCCTGTGAATCCCTGGTAGTACATAGAAGCATTGCAGGGGAGTTCCTGCCGCTTCTGGCTGCGCGCCTGGCAGAAAAGTCTGTGGAGGTGCGTGCCGATGAGGCAGCGAAGCAGATCGTGCCGGAGTTTTCGGAAGCCTCCGAGGAGGACTGGGGAACCGAGTATCTGGATTACATCCTCTCCTTAAAGCTGGTGGACTCTTTGGACGAGGCAATCCGCCATATCAACCGCTACAATACCGGGCATTCCGAGGCCATTATCACGCAGGATTATAACCATGCGCAGGAGTTTTTAAACCGCATTGATGCAGCGGCAGTCTATGTCAACGCATCTACCCGCTTTACAGACGGCGGTGAATTCGGTTTTGGCGCAGAGATCGGCATCAGCACCCAGAAGCTTCACGCAAGGGGTCCGATGGGGTTAAGGGCCCTGACAACGACGAAATACATTATTTATGGAAATGGGCAGGTGAGACCATAATGAGGCTTTATATCATCCGCCACGGGGAGACGCCGTGGAACGCAGAGGGACGGCTTCAGGGTCAGACCGATATCCCGTTAAATGAAAATGGCATCCGGCTTGCCAAGATTACCGGGGAGGCTTTAAAGGACATTCCATTTGACTTTGCCATATCCAGCCCTTTAAAACGGGCCAGACAGACAGCAGAGCTGGTGCTTGCAGGACGTGATATCCCGATCTTGGAAGATGCGCGGATCGAGGAGCTGGGGTTTGGCTCCTGGGAGGGACTCGGCTGCCGCAAGGCAAATTTTGAGATCCCGTCGGAGCATTTCCAGGACTTTTACAAAGACCCGTTCCATTTCCAGACAGCAGCAGACGGAGAGACCATTGAGCAGCTCTGCGCCCGCACAAAAGCTTTCTGGGAGGACCTGGTAGGGAATCCTGACTGGCAGGAGAAAACCATTCTTATCGCCAGTCATGGCTGCGCGTGCCGTGGAATCCTTCACAATGTTTATGAAGAGAAAACCGATTTCTGGCATGGATGCGTGCCGCCAAACTGTGCGGTAAATATTGTTTCCGTGACAGGCGGAAAGGCAGTGCTCGAGGCAGCTGACCGGATCTACTATGATGCGTCGGAGTGTGTGGATTTCCGCACCGGGAAAAAGATCAATTCACATTGATGATATGCAGGCACAAACGGTAATAAAATTGACAAAAAAGGTTGGGCTGAAAGTGCCAGACGCGTTTGCGTGAACCGTAACAAAATTGACAAAAAGGCTGGAAATCGGAGCGTTTTGCTCTTTGCATCCCGGCCTTTTTATGTTATAATTTTTTATTTGTAACATCAAACGCAGATAATGAGGTAAGAATGAGTACAAACATGAAAACATACACACAGAACGAAATACCAGATTTTGAAATGATCCGTGCTGCGGCGCCGGAAGAAGAGGGCGCACGCCAGTACTATTTTATAGAGCAGGCGAAAAAACTGTGGAAACAGCAGTTTGAACGTCTGGAAGAAAGCGGGGAGGCAAAGGCGCGTTACGGCGAAGCAATGCTCTCTGAACTTCAGGCAGAAAACAAATACGGAACCTTTCATATTGCAACCTTTGGCTGCCAGATGAACGCCAGGGACTCCGAGAAGCTCTGCGGCATTCTGGAGCAGGTTGGTTTAAAAGAGGTCGAGTCTGAGAATGCGGACATCGTCCTTTACAATACCTGTACCGTGCGCGATAACGCAAACCAGAAGGTTTACGGCCGTCTTGGCTATCTGCAGACCTTAAAAAAGAAACGTCCGGGCATGATGATCTCTCTTTGTGGCTGCATGATGCAGGAGCCGTCTGTCATTGAGAAGATCCAGAAGAGCTACTCTTATGTCGATCTGATCTTTGGTACCCACAATATTTTCAAGCTGGCGGAGCTGCTGTGCTGCCGCATGATGAGCAAAAACCGCATGGTTGTGGATATCTGGAAGGATACCGACAAGATCGTGGAGGAGCTTCCGGTAGACCGCAAATATTCCTTTAAGTCCGGTGTCAACATCATGTTTGGCTGCAACAACTTCTGCAGCTACTGCATCGTGCCGTACGTGCGCGGACGGGAGCGCAGCAGAAAGCCGGAGGATATCGTCAATGAGATCAAGAGACTGGTAGCAGACGGCGTTGTGGAGGTCATGCTGCTGGGACAGAACGTCAACTCCTACGGAAAGAACCTGGAGAAGCCGATGACATTTGCCGAGCTTCTCCGCGAGGTTAATAAGATCGAGGGACTGGAGCGCATCCGTTTCATGACATCCCACCCGAAGGATCTGTCCGATGACCTGATCGAGGCGATGCGTGACTGTGAGAAGGTCTGCGCACATCTGCACCTTCCGTTACAGTCCGGCAGCAGCCGTATCTTAAAGCTGATGAACCGTCATTATGACAAAGAGGGCTATTTAAAGCTGGTGGATAAGATCCGCGCAGCAATCCCGGATATCGCCCTGACGACCGATATTATCGTCGGATTCCCGGGAGAGACAGAAGAGGACTTTGAGGAAACCATGGATGTAGTGCGCCGTGTCCGCTATGACAGTGCGTTTACCTTCATCTATTCCAAGCGTACCGGTACCCCGGCAGCAGCGATGGAGCAGGTTCCGGAGGACGTTGTGAAGGAGCGCTTCGACCGCCTGTTAAAAGAGGTCCAGAAGATTTCCTCTGAGGTTTGCGGACGTGATCTGCATACGACCCAGAAGGTTCTGGTGGAAACCCTCGATGACCATAAGGAAGGCTATGTGACCGGCCGTTTAAGCAACAATACCGTGGTACATTTTCCGGGAGACGAAAGCCTCATCGGAAAGATCGTGGATGTATGGCTGGAGGAGTCCAAGGGATTTTATTACATGGGAAAGCAAGTGGAAGGACAGGAGAAGTAAGACGTGGCTGGATTATCACCAATGATGGCCCAATACATGGAGACCAAAAAACAATATCATGACTGTATTTTATTCTATCGTCTGGGTGACTTTTATGAGATGTTTTTCGATGATGCGCTGACGGCATCCAAGGAATTAGAGATCACCCTGACCGGAAAGGAATGCGGACTGGAGGAACGCGCACCGATGTGTGGCGTTCCTTATCATGCTGTAGACAGCTATTTAAGCCGCCTGGTGCAGAAAGGTTATAAGGTAGCGATCGCGGAGCAGATGGAGGACCCGAAGCTTGCCAAGGGACTGGTAAAACGTGAGGTCATCCGCGTGGTAACACCTGGTACGATTACCAGCGCCCAGGCTTTGGATGAGACAAAGAACAATTACCTGATGGGCATTGTGTACCTGGCAGATAAAATGGGTGTTTCCGTCGTGGACAATACCACCGGAGACTTTCTGGTAACCGAGGTTTCCACCGACCGTGCCCTGTTCGACGAGATCAATAAATTTTCCCCGGCGGAGGTCATCTGCAACGATGCCTTTTCCATGTCCGGGATCAGCCTGGAGGATTTAAAGGACCGGTATCACTTTACCGTTTCCACGCTGGATTCCCATTTTTTCCAGGATGAGAGCTGCAGAAAGCTTCTGCGGGAGCACTTCAAGGTAGGAAGCCTGGAAGGCTTGGGACTGGGAGACTATGACTGCGGCGTGATCGCGGCAGGTGCCGTGCTGCAGTATCTTTACGAGACCCAGAAAAGCACACTGGATCATCTGACGACCATTGTGCCTTATGCGACCGGAAACTATATGGTGCTGGATTCTTCTACCAGAAGAAATTTAGAGCTTTTGGAAACCATGCGTGAGAAGCAGAAGCGCGGAAGCCTTCTGTGGGTGCTTGACAAGACCAGAACGGCCATGGGCGCCCGCCTCTTGCGTACCTGGATCGAGCAGCCGCTGATCCGCAAAGAAGAAATCTTAAAGCGCCAGAACGCCATTGAAGAACTGAATTTAAACTATATCAGCCGGGAAGAACTCGGGGAGTATTTAAACCCCGTCTATGACCTGGAGCGCCTGATCGGCCGCATCAGCTACAAGACCGCAAACCCGAGAGATCTTCTGGCATTCCGCAATTCCATTGCCATGGTGCCGCACATCAAACAGCTGCTTGGCGAGTTTACCTCGGACGCGTTAAAAGAACTGACGGAGGAACTGGATCCGCTGGAGGACTTAAATGACCTGATCAGCCGGGCAATCGTGGAAGAACCGCCGATCACCGTGCGTGAGGGCGGCATGATCAAAGACGGCTACAACGAAGAGGCAGACCGCCTGCGCCATGCCAAGACCGAGGGCAAGACCTGGCTGGCAGAGCTGGAGGCGAGAGAGCGCGACAGCACCGGGATCAAGAATTTAAAAGTCAAATACAACAAGGTATTTGGCTATTATTTTGAGGTAACCAATTCCTTTAAGGATCTGGTGCCGGAATATTTTATCCGCAAACAGACACTGACCAACGCAGAGCGCTACACGACCGACGAACTGAAAAACCTGGAAGATGTGATCATGGGGGCAGAGGACAAGCTTTTCTCCCTGGAATACGACTTATTCTGTGAAGTGCGCGATGCGATTGCGGCTGAGGTGGTGCGCATCCAGAAAACCGCCCGCGCGATTGCAGCGGTAGATGTATTTGTATCTCTGTCTACGGTAGCGACCAGAAACAACTATGTGAAGCCGCAGATCAATGAGAAGGGAAGCATCCAGATCAAGGGCGGCCGTCATCCGGTTGTCGAGAAGATGATGCGGGACGACATGTTTGTCTCAAACGATACGACGCTGGATAATTCCAAAAACCGCATTTCTATTATTACCGGACCGAACATGGCCGGAAAGTCCACCTATATGCGCCAGACCGCGCTGATTGTTTTGATGGCACAGATTGGAAGTTTTGTCCCGGCAGACCAGGCAAACATCGGTATCTGCGACCGGATCTTTACCCGTGTGGGCGCATCCGATGACCTCGCAAGCGGTCAGAGTACCTTTATGGTGGAGATGACGGAGGTTGCCAACATCCTCAGAAATGCCACCCGAAACAGCCTGCTGATCTTAGATGAGATCGGCCGCGGCACCAGCACCTTTGACGGACTGAGCATCGCCTGGGCGGTGGTAGAACACATCAGCAATACCCGCCTGCTTGGTGCGAAGACCCTGTTTGCGACCCATTACCATGAGCTGACAGAGCTGGAGGGCCTGATGAGCGGTGTCACGAACTACTGTATCGCCGTAAAAGAGCAGGGCGATGACATCGTGTTCCTTAGAAAGATCGTAAAGGGCGGAGCCGACAAGAGTTACGGTATTCAGGTGGCAAAGCTGGCCGGAGTGCCGGATTCCGTCATCAATCGTGCAAAAGAGCTGGTGGAGCAGCTGGTCGATTCTGACCTGGCAGCCAGAACCCGCGAGATCGCGGAGGGAAGCGCACCGGCAGGTCACAAGCCGGTCCCGAAGCCGGACGATGTGGAAATGAGCCAGTTAACTTTATTTGATACGGTCCGCGAGGATGACATCATCGAAGAATTAAAGAATCTGGAGCTGGGAAATATGACGCCAATCGACGCCTTAAATACCCTGTACCGGATGCAGACAAAGTTAAAGAACCGCTGGAGCGGGGAGGAAAAATAAAACATGCCAAACATTCATGTACTGGATCAGAATACGATCAACAAGATCGCGGCCGGTGAGGTGATCGAGCGGCCGGCATCGGTGGTGAAGGAGCTTTTGGAGAATGCCATTGACGCAAAGGCAACTGCGGTCACCGTAGAGATCCGCGAGGGCGGAATTTCGTTTATCCGGGTGACGGACAATGGCTGCGGAATCGAAAAGGACGAGATCCCGCTTGCTTTTCTGCGCCATTCCACCAGCAAGATCCAGTCCGTGGAGGATCTGTTTACGGTGTCTTCCCTGGGCTTTCGCGGGGAGGCGCTTTCCAGTATCGCGGCGGTCGGGCAGGTGGAGCTGATCACCAAGACCGGTCGTTCCTTAACCGGAAACCGTTATCAGATCGAGGGCGGTGTGGAGCGCGGCATGGAAGAGATCGGAGCGCCGGACGGAACTACGTTTATCGTGCGCAATCTCTTTTACAACACACCGGTCCGCCGGAAATTTTTGAAAACACCGATGACCGAGGGCGCCCATGTGGCGGACCTGGTCGAAAAGATCGCCCTGTCCCACCCGGAAATCTCGATCCGGTTTATTCAGAACAACCAGAATAAGCTGCATACATCCGGAAACCATAACTTGAAGGACATCATCTACACGGTGTATGGACGGGAGATCACGGCAAATCTGCTCCCGGTTTCCGTGGCTGGGGAAGCGTTCAGCGTAGAAGGCTTTATTGGGAAGCCGACGATTGCCCGAAGCAACCGGAATTTTGAAAATTACTATATTAATGGAAGATACATCAAAAGCAATATCATCAACAAGGCCATCGAGGAGGCTTATAAGCCGTTTATGATGCAGCACAAATATCCGTTCACCATGCTGCATTTTAAAATCGAACCGGAATTTCTGGATGTCAATGTCCATCCGACCAAGATGGAGCTGCGCTTCCAGAACGGCGAGCAGGTATTCCGCATGGTGCGGGATACCGTGGCAGAGGCACTGCGCCACAAGGAGCTGATCCCAAAGGTGGCGTTGGAGGAAGAACGGGAGCGAAAACCGGTTCTGGAAAAGAAGATCCCGATCCCGGAGCCTTTCGAGCAGAAGCGCATGATGCAGGAACGGGCGGGACTTTTTGACACAAAATCCGCTGCGCAGGGAAATGACGGAAATTTTGTGCTGCGGGAGACGCCGGAGGAATACCGGTTAAAAAACCGCCCGGGAGAGCGTCCGGCCTTAAAGAATACCTCCCAGATCCGTAAAGAACGGGAAGAACTGCTTTCCACGCAGCAGAGAGTGGAAACGTTTAATCGGGTGACGGCAGCACAGCAGACAGGGGCAGCATCCGACCAGATTGGTGCAGCAACAGCCGGGCAGCCAGCGACAACCGTGTTTAGCCAGTCTGCAGCGGCATCCGACCAGCATTTCCAGGTCAACCAGGCTTTGACGGAACTTCTCATGCGGGCACCTGGGACAGTTTCTGGGGATGAACTGGAAAAAATCGAAGAAACAGGGAAAGCGGAAGAAGCAAAGTACACAGAAGAAACAAAGCATACAGAAGCAATAGTGCATATGTCTGATATGACCGCGGAAGCATCTGCAGCGCAGCAGGAAACAAATGTGCAGCGAAACGCAGAGCAATCGGAAGCAGTCCTGAATGCGTCTGGGACTGCCATGGAAAAGACAGCAACCGCCGTGCAGATGGACCTCTTTGAGGAAAAACTGTTAGAGCCGCAGTCCCGCAGCCGCCACAAGCTGATCGGCCAGCTCTTTGCCACATACTGGCTGGTGGAGTTCAACGACCAGCTTTACATCATCGACCAGCATGCGGCGCACGAGAAGGTGTTGTATGAGAAAACGATGAATTCCTTAAAAACCAGGGAATACACCTGCCAGCAGATCCATCCGCCGATCATTTTAACTCTGGGAAGCCGCGAGGTACTGATGCTGGAGAAAAACATGCAGATTTTTACCGATATCGGTTTTGAGATCGAACCGTTTGGCGGAAAGGAATATGCGGTGCGCGGAGTGCCGGATAACCTGTTTTCCATCGCAAAGAAAGATCTTTTGATGGAAATGCTGGATACGCTTTCTGAGGATACGCAGGCACGTGGGGCAGACCTGATCTATGAAAAAGTTGCTTCCATGTCCTGTAAGGCTGCGGTAAAAGGCCATGATGTCTTAAGTGCCGCGGAAGCGGATGCACTGATCGACCAGCTTTTGGGTCTGGAAAACCCGTATGCCTGCCCGCATGGAAGACCAACGATCATTTCCATGAGCAAATATGAGCTGGAGAAGAAGTTTAAACGAATTGTATGATGAGGGGAGAAGCTATGAAACAGCCACTGATCGTGCTTACCGGTCCGACCGCGGTGGGAAAAACCGCGCTGTCGATCGAACTTGCAAAGGCGCTGAACGGAGAGATCATCAGCGCAGATTCCATGCAGGTGTACCGGCACATGGATATTGGGTCAGCCAAGATCACAAAGGAAGAGATGGATGGTGTCCCGCATCACCTGATCGATGTGCTGGAGCCGTGGAAAGAATTCAATGTGACCCGGTTTCAGTCGATGGCGAAGGAAGCCATGAAAGGAATCTACAGCCGCGGACACGTTCCAATCGTGACGGGCGGTACCGGGTTTTACATCCAGGCACTGGCTTACGATATTGATTTTACGGAAAATGAAGACCATATCGGGCTCCGGGCAGAGCTGGAGCAGCTGGCAGAGGAAAAGGGAGAAGTGTTCCTGCACCAGATGTTAGCAGAAATTGACCCGGAGTCTGCAGAGGCGATCCATGCAAACAATGCAAAGCGGGTGATTCGCGCGATCGAGTATTACCGCCTTACCGGTGAAAAGATTTCCGAGCATAACAAGCGGGAGCGCGAAAAGCAATCCCCGTATGATCTGCATTATTATGTGTTAAACCGTGACCGCAAGACGCTTTATGAGCGGATCGATAAACGTGTGGATATCATGATGGAGCAGGGACTTCTTGATGAAGTGAACCGCTTAAAAGCCATGGGCTGCACCCGGGACATGGTCGCCATGCAGGGTCTTGGTTATAAGGAAATGCTGGATTACCTGGATGGAAAGATCAGCCTGGAAGAAGCGGTTTACATCATCAAGCGTGATACCAGGCATTTTGCAAAACGTCAGCTGACCTGGTTTAAGCGGGAAAAAGAAGTCCGCTTTATTGAAATCGAACAGTTTGGGGCAGATCAGAAAAAAATCTTAAACTGGATCTGCAACGATTACTTTGGAGGAAGAAACGAACATGGAACTGAATGAAATGTACAAGGAACTGGGCATCAGCCAGAAAGTTCTGGAATTTGGAGAAGAGATTGAAAAAAGTTTAAAAGAACGCTTTGCAGGCATTGACCAGACTGCAGAATACAACCAGATGAAGGTGTTAAAGGCGATGCAGGAGTCCAGAGTCAGCGATATCCATTTCGCTGCAACGACCGGGTATGGTTACAACGATCTGGGCCGTGATACTCTGGAGGAGGTATACGCGAAAGCGTTCCACGGCGAGGATGCCTTGGTACGTCCGCAGCTGATCTCTGGTACCCATGCGCTGCATGTGGCATTATCCAGTAATCTGCGCCCGGGAGATGAGCTCCTTTCCCCGGTTGGAAAACCGTATGATACTTTAGAGGAAGTGATCGGCATCCGCGAATCTGCCGGCTCTTTAAAGGAATATGGTGTGGTATACCGTCAGGTGGACCTGTTAGAGGATGGAACTTTCGATTATGAGAATATCCGCAAGGCCATCAATGAGAAAACAAAGCTGATCACGATCCAGCGTTCCAAGGGCTATGCGACACGCCCGACCTTTTCCGTGAGCCAGATCGGCGAGCTGATCGCATTTTGTAAGAGTGTGAAGCCGGATGTGATCTGCATGGTAGACAACTGCTACGGTGAGTTCGTAGAGCGGATCGAGCCGACGGATGTAGGCGCGGACATGATCGTCGGCTCCCTGATCAAGAACCCGGGCGGCGGTCTGGCACCGATCGGCGGCTACATTGTCGGAAAGAAATCCTGTATTGAGCAGGCTTCCTACCGTTTAAGCGCACCGGGACTTGGCAAAGAGGTCGGCGCAAGCCTTGGTTTAAACCAGTCCTTCTTCCAGGGACTGTTTTTATCCCCGACTGTTGTTGCTGGCGCATTAAAGGGTGCGATCTTTGCAGCGAATGTTTATGAGAAACTTGGCTTTGCAGTCGTTCCGAACAGCACCGAATCCCGCCACGACATCATCCAGGCAGTTACCTTCGGGACGGCAGAGGGCATGATCGCATTCTGCCAGGGAATTCAGGCAGCAGCACCGGTAGACAGCTTCGTCTCCCCGGAACCGTGGGATATGCCGGGCTACGATGCGCCGGTCATCATGGCAGCAGGCGCTTTCGTCCAGGGCTCTTCGATCGAACTGAGCGCAGATGGCCCGATCAAGCCGCCGTATGCCGTGTATTTCCAGGGCGGACTGACCTGGTACCATGCAAAACTTGGTATTTTGATGTCCCTGCAGAAACTGGTTGAGGCAGGGATCGTAACCCTGTAATACCGAAGGAATACTTGGATTTTCATAGCCGAAAATCTTAACCATTTCTAAAGTTTTCCATTTTTTGTATACACGAAAATTGATTTGTGGTAAACTAAAAACGCCTTGATTTCTCGCACATATGCGTGAACCAAAATGCGGCGGTGTCCCCTTCGGCTTCGTACTTGGAGAGAGAATGGAGGGTGAACAATATGATACACACAAAGATGAAAGAGCTGCCCTGTGAGGAGCGGCCATATGAACGCTGCGTAAAATCCGGCCCGGAGCATTTGAGCGATGCACAGCTTCTTGCTGTGATCCTCCGGACCGGAAGTGCGCAGGAGAGCGTACTGGAGCTGGCCACCCGGATCCTGGAGCTTGGAGGTCCCGGAGAAGGAATTCTGGGACTTTTGCATTTCTCCCTTCCGGAGCTGATGGGAATCAAGGGCATCGGCCAGGTAAAAGCCATCCAGCTGCAGTGCATTGGAGAACTTTCCAGACGCATCTGGAAACGAAAAGCCATGAAGAGCCCGGTCCGTTATAACGAGCCGGCACAGGTGGCAGAATACTATCAGGAAGACTTGCGTCATAAGGAACAGGAAGAGTTCCACATGATGCTTTTTAATACCAAACAAAACATGATCGGAGACGTAGCACTGTCAAAAGGAACGGTGAATGCGTCTCTTGCTACACCGAGGGAAATCTTTATCCAGGCACTCCGGTTTCAGGCGGTCAGCCTGATCCTGGTGCACAATCACCCGAGCGGAGACCCGGAACCAAGCAGGGAGGACATCCTGCTTACCAGACGGGTGGAGGAAGCCGGAAGGGTGATCGGGATCGCGGTGTTAGATCATATCATCATAGGTGACGGCACTTATGTCAGCATGAAAGAACGGGGATTATAACAGATGGAATCAAAACGCAGCAAATACATTCTGATTGGATTGTCGGTTTTCTGCATTCTGCTGATCGGCATTACTTCCTTTAAGGACGGGTTCTTAAATCCGCTCAGAAACGGAGTCGGGTATGTGCTTAGCCCAATCCAGTCCGGAGTGAACCGGGTAGGCACCTCTTTGTATAACGGAATCAGCAATTACAGCACCCTGCACAGCGCGATGGCGGAAAAGCAGGCTCTTCAGGACCGTATTGATGCCCTGGTAGAGGCGAACAGCCGCCTGCAGTCAGAGCAGTTTGAACTGCAGAGACTGCGCGAGCTGTATCAGCTGGACCAGGACTATATGCAGTATGAAAAGATCGGTGCCAGGGTCATTGCGAAGGACTCCGGTGACTGGTTCCAGGTATTCCGGATCAACAAGGGCTCTGCAGATGGCGTTCAGGTAGATGCCAACGTCATTGCCGGAGGTGGTCTGGTCGGCATTGTTACCGATGTGGGAGCGCATTACGCTACGGTCCGCGCGATCATAGATGATGTGAGCCGTGTCAGCGGCATGGCGCAGCAGTCTGGCGATACCTGTATCGTCTCCGGTGATCTGACCCTGTTTGGGGAAGGGCGCCTGCGGATCAGCAATGTTGCCCAGGACGCAGATTTCAAAGATGGGGACCGGATCGTGACTTCCAACATCAGTTCCAAATTCCTTCCGGGCATTCTGATCGGTTATGCTGCAGATATTACAACGGATCAGTCACGACTTACCAAATCCGGCTATCTGATCCCGGCAGCCCAGTTTGACAGTCTTCAGGAGGTCCTGGTCATTACATCCATAAAAGAAGACCCAAAACAGGGTGGTACAGAAAATACAGAGGGGGCACAGACAGGCGCATGAAACGGATCCTATTGAATGTGATACTGATGATTCTGGCATTTACCGTGCAGAACTGTGTATTTCCGCTGATCCCGTTTCTTACCGCGACCCCGAACCTGCTTCTGATCCTGACCTTTTCCTTTGGTTTTATTTACGGAAAAGGAGCGGGACTTTTGTATGGATTGTTTGCGGGAATCCTGCTGGATCTTTTTTACAGCGGACCCTTTGGATTTTATACTCTGCTTTTCATGAACATTGGCTATTTTAACGGCATCTGTACCCAGTATTATTATGAGGATTATATCAACCTGCCGCTTCTCATGAGCCTGGTCAATGAACTGATCTATAACCTGTACATTTACATTTTCCGTTTTCTGATCCGCAGCCGCCTGGATTTTCTTTATTATGCAAGGGAAATCATTATTCCGGAGCTTATTTTCACTGTGGTGACAACACTTTTGATTTACCGCTTTTTCCTGTCAGCAAACCGCAGGCTGGATGAGATGGATAACCGCAGGGACCGGGAACACGGGGCAATGTAACAGTAAGACATAATAGGAGTGACAAAACACGTGCTGAAAGATTTATTTCATAAGATATGTGACTTTTTTAAGCGGATCCTGAGTTCCCGTATTTTCGCGTTGGCTCTGGTTTTTACCGGAATGTTTCTGGTCCTTGCGTTCAAATTGTTTGATCTTCAGATTGTGAACGGGGAATCTTATCTGGAAGATTATGTCCAGATGATCGAAAAGACGGTTACAACACCGGGCACCCGCGGAAATATCTATGACCGCAATGGAAAGCTGCTTGCTTACAATGAGCTGGCTTATGCGGTAACCGTACAGGATACGGGAGATTATCCAAGAAGTGCGGGCATGAACGATATGCTGTTAAAATTGATCCGGATCTTAAACAAGCATGGATATCAGGCACAGGGAAAACTTGAAATTGCATTGAATGAAGATGGGGAGATGATCTATACCTCATCCTCGGAAGCGGCAAGAAAGCGTTTTTTGCGTGATTTTTACGGGCGCAAATCGGTTGATGAACTGGACGATGAAAAAGGAAAATATCCAACTGCGGTAACCGCACGGGAACTGATCGAAAAGAAAAAAACTTCCTATGGTCTGGATAAAATGAAGGATGAAAAAGGAAATCCGCGGATCCTTTCTGACGAAGAACTGGTCCAGCTTGTCAATATCCGGTATACGATGTCTCTTGTCGCATATAAAAAATATGAGGCGATCACCATCTGTGACCGTGTGGATGATGAGACCGTCGCAGACCTGATGGAGCATACCGCGGAATTAAAGGGAGTAGAGGTGGCGGAAACCACGATCCGCCGTTATAACGATGCTGTTTATTTTGCACCGATCATAGGCTATACCGGAAAGGTGCAGGAAGACCAGTTGGAGGAATTAAAGAAAACCAACCCGGAATATGAACTCAGTGACATTGTTGGCCGTACTGGTATCGAAGCTTCCATGGAACTGGAACTTCAGGGACATAAAGGCTATAAAAACCTGGTGGTAAATAATGTGGGAAATGTCATGCAGGTGATATCCGAGAGTCAGGCTTCCACGGGAAATGATATTTATCTGACCATTGACCGGGACCTTCAGATCGGTATTTATCATCTGATCGAGCAGCAGTTAGCCGGTATTGTAGCAAAGGCACTGGTAAATCAGGATGTAGATACCTCTGCGATCACGGATTCTTCCAAGATCAGCATTCCGGTAAAGGATGCCTATTATCAGCTGATCAATAACAATGTGCTTTCCTTAAGTCACATGGCTTCCGAAGATGCAGCGGATATTGAACGCCAGATCCAGTCCATTTATACATCATCCAGGGAACAGATCCTGGAACGTCTTCGTTATGAACTGATGAGTGATCACCCAACCTTGATGAAGGATCTGCCTCAAGACATGATGGCGTATATGGCGTACATTTATAACTGGCTGTCGGACAGTACGGTGGGAATTGTCCAGAAAGACCGCATTGACCAGAATGGGGAAAGTTATCAGGCGTGGAAAGACGATGAGATCAGCCTGCGTGATTATATCTATGCAGGTATTTCCGAAAACTGGATTGATACCACAAAACTGAATGTTGCAAGCAAGTATTCCAACGCAGATGATATTTACCAGGTACTGGTCGATTATGTGCTGGAACAGTTAAAGAGCGATGCGAAGTTTACCAAGCGGATCTTCCGCTATCTGATCAACGATCAGGTTATCACCGGACGTCAGCTTTGTCTGGCTCTGTACGCGCAAGGGGTGCTTCCGTATGACGCGAATGAAGTTCAGCTGCTGACGACAAATGGAGAAGAATATGCATTCCAGTTTATCCGGCGCAAGATCCAGAATATTGAACTGACACCAGCGCAGCTGGCTCTGGATCCATGTACCGGAGGTGCCGTGATCACGGATGTCAATACGGGTGAGGTTCGTGCACTGGTCACATATCCGAGTTACGATAATAACCGTCTCTCCGGAAGTGCGGACCCGGCATATATGAGACAGCTGCAGGAAGATCTTTCCCTTCCGCTTTACAATAACGCAACCCAGGCAAAGAAAGCACCGGGTTCTACCTTCAAGCCGATCACGGCGATTGCCGGACTGGAAGAGAAAGTGATCAGCCTTTATGAGACCATCGACTGTACCGGTGAATACAAGGAAGTCGATCCGTCTATCAAGTGCTGGATCTATCCGGGACACCACGGACCATTGAATGTGGTGGGCGGTATCCAGAACTCCTGTAACTATTTCTTTGCAGAAGTGGCACACCGGCTGTCTACAAACCGGGATACGCTGGTTTATTCTACCGACATGGGAGTCGAGACGATCCGCCGTTATGCCAGCATGTTTGGACTGAACCGTCCGTCCGGAATCGAAATTCCAGAGACAACGCCGGAACTTACCACCGAAGATCCGGAGCGTTCTGCCATGGGTCAGGGAACAAATTCCTATTCCAACGTTCAGCTGTCCCGCTATGTTGCAGCACTCGCAAACAGCGGAACGGTGTTTGACCTAAGTCTTCTGGACAAGATGACAGATTCTGAGGGAAATCTGATCAAGGATTACACACCGAACGTAACAGGACATGTGGATATTGCAGATTCTACCTGGGATGCCGTTCATCAGGGAATGCGCGCTGTGGTTACCGATGGTTCGGTAAAGGCTATTTTCAAAGACCTGGAGGTGGAAATTGCCGGAAAGACCGGTACCGCACAGGAGTCAAGAACCAGGGGCAACCATGCATTCTTTATTTCCTACGGACCATACACCAATCCGGAAATCTGCGTCACGGTGAATATTCCTTATGGATATTCTTCTTCAAACGCAGCGGCTGTTGCGAAAAATATTTACCGCTTTTACTACGGATACACCGATCTGGATTCCATTCTTGGCAATGGAGCGCTGGAAGTTTCCAACGTACGGGTCGGAGACTGATCAAAAAAGGAGCGGATGAGATTATGAAAAACAGAATTGTGATCAAGAGCAGCAAAGCAGGCATGACGGTGATTCTGGATCCGGATTGCAGCTTTGAAGATCTGATCGGAGAACTGGCTGTGAAATTTAAGGAGTCGGCCAAATTCTGGGGAAATGTCCAGATGGCGCTGCTTCTGCAGGGGCGGCCACTTACGGCTGCACAGGAAATGCAGATCGTCAATACCATTACGGAAAACTCCGGGATTGAGGTGCTCTGCCTCCTGGATCAGGATCTGGACCGGATCGAACGCTGTGAAAAAGCCCTGAATCAGAAACTGATGGAGCTTTCCGAGCGTACGGGGCAGTTTTATCGCGGAGACTTACACCGCGGCGAATCCATTGAGTCGGAAGCCAGCATTGTGATCATCGGGGATGTACGTCATGGCGCCAGAGTGAGTGCGAAAGGCAATATCATCGTGCTTGGGGAACTGCGGGGGTCGGTCCATGCTGGGGCAGCCGGAAACCGGGATGCCGTGGTGGCAGCCATGGAAATGGCGCCTTTGCAGATTCATATTGCAGACATTTCCTGCCATTATGGGGATAAGGGACGGAAACTCGGCAAGGGTCCTATGGTTGCTTCTGTAGAAAATTGTAGTATTTGTACGAAAGTAATAAAAAAATCTTTCTTAAATATGTTAAATTTCAATTAATACTGGAAATATTTAAGATTATAGGTTAAAATAGAATTTGTAAAATTTTTCAGGAGGCATTTCTATGAGTGAAGTCATGGTAATTACTTCTGGAAAAGGCGGGGTCGGCAAAACCACTACCACCGCAAACATCGGTACAGGTCTGGCACTTTTGGGCTACAGCGTTGTGCTGATCGATACCGATATCGGCCTGCGCAACCTGGATGTTGTGATGGGCCTGGAAAACCGGATCATTTATAATCTGGTCGATGTGGTGGAAGGCAACTGCCGTATGAAGCAGGCCCTGATAAGAGACAAAAGATACCAAAACCTTTACCTGCTGCCATCGGCGCAGACCCGGGACAAGTCCTCTGTAAACCCGGGACAGATGCAAAAGCTGGTGGATGATCTGCGGGAAGAGTTTGACTATGTTCTGCTTGACTGTCCTGCGGGAATCGAGCAGGGGTTTCAGAATGCGATTGCCGGAGCTGACCGGGCACTGGTTGTTACAACCCCGGAAGTTTCCGCCATCCGGGATGCGGATCGTATCATTGGTCTTCTGGAAGCAGCCCGCATGGATGACATCCGTCTGATCGTGAACCGGATCCGCATGGATATGGTACGCAGGGGCGATATGATGTCCGTGGACGATGTGGCGGATATTCTGGCAGTTCCGGTGCTCGGAGCGGTTCCGGATGACGAAGACGTTGTCATATCTGCAAATCAGGGAGAACCGCTGGTGGACACAAGTTCCATGGCGGGGGAAGCCTACTTAAATATCTGCAGAAGAATTTCCGGGGAATCGGTACCGCTTATGGATTTAGAGCCCCACAAAGGAATTCTTGTCCGCATATCCGGCTTTTTGAAGAGGGCGTAGGAGGTGAGCGGATGAGAGTGCCTGGAAGATCCGCAAAGAGTAATTCCGGTGAGATAGCCAGATCCAGGTTGAAACTTCTTCTGGTTTCGGACCAGTCCGGGGTAACCCCGGGAATCATTGGAATGATTCGCGATGACCTGGTGGGCGTATTATCCAGATATGCCCAGATCGATGCTGAGGCTATGGATCTGCGACTGGTACGGCCGGATCCGGAGTGTCAGCAGATTTTTTGGATTACGGCGTCTTTCCCGGTTCGTCAATTTACAATAAAGAGGAATGAAGAATGCTCCTAGATTATAACTTCAGAAATTACAATTACCGTTTATTCCTTTATGTGTTGCTGTTAAATATTACTGGTGTTCTGATTATCCGGAGCGCCTCAAACCAGGATGCTTCCATGGTCTTAAAACAGATCGTGGGAATTTTGGTTGGACTGACAGCAGTTGTTATCTTATCCATTGTTGATTACCACAGAGTGGTTTCTTTTGCACCGCTTATCTATGGTGCCAGCCTTGCATTTTTGCTGGCGGTACTGGTATTCGGTGTAAGCAGGGGTGTGGCACGGCGCTGGCTGGTACTTCCGGTCATTGGCCAGATCCAGCCGTCTGAGTTTGTAAAAATTGGTCTGATCGTTTTTTTTGCCTGGTATTTTTCCAAATACCAGGAGAAGCTGAACCAGTTTAAAATCCTGTTTTTTGCAGGGGTGTTATTTCTGGCAGCATTTGGTCTGATCTTTTTGCAGCCAAACCTTTCGACCAGTCTGGTCACCTTGGTAATCTTTCTCTGCATGCTGTTTGCAGCCGGTTTGAGTTACCGGTGGATTTTGGGAGCCCTGGCGGTCGTGGTTCCATGTGGAGCACTGTTTATTTATCTGCTCCAGTACAACATGGTACCGTTCCTGAAAGAGTATCAGGTACGCCGTATCATGGCATTTATTGATCCGGCAAACTATGCGGAAGCCAATCTCCAGCAGAACAATTCCATCATGGCGATCGGTTCCGGCATGCTGCAGGGAAAAGGACTCAATAACAATACTCTGGCATCGGTAAAGAATGGAAATTTCCTGTCCGAAGAACAGACGGATTTTATTTTCGCCGTCATCGGAGAGGAACTGGGCTTTATCGGCTGCATGGCAGTAATCTTTCTGATCGCACTGACCGTTTATGAATGTCTGATCATGGCAGCGCGGGCAAAAGATCTGATGGGAAGTCTGCTTTGTGTGGGACTTGCATCGCTGCTGGCATTCCAGAGTTTTGCTAATATAGCTGTTGCTACAGGCATCCTCCCCAACACGGGACTGCCGCTTCCTTTTATCAGCTACGGGGTAAGCTCACTGCTGAGTGTATATCTGGGGGTTGGCGTGGTGATGAATGTAGGACTTCAGAGAAAAGTAAGCAACTAATAAAGGAGGGTTCTGTTATGAACATCGGTTTAATCGCACATGATTCCAAAAAGAAGCTGATGCAGAATTTCTGCATTGCATACAGAGGAATTTTGAATAAACATGAGCTGTATGCAACCGGCACTACCGGACGCCTCATTGAAGAGGTAACAAATTTAAATGTACACAAGTATCTGGCTGGTCATTTGGGCGGGCAGCAGCAGCTGGCATCCCAGATTGAGCACAACGATATGGATATGGTGATCTATCTGCGTGATCCGCTGCATCCAAAGACACACGAGCCGGATGTCAACGATGTCGTTCGTCTGTGTGATATCTACAATATTCCTTTTGCAACCAATCTGGCAACGGCAGAGCTTCTGATCAAAGCCCTGGATCGTGGAGATCTGGAATGGCGTGAAGTGTATCGCTAGAGGTGCACGGTTTGAAAAAGAAAAAAGAGATAGCAGTGTTTTGTCTGCTTGTCAGCCTGTGGATTGCCGGCTGCGGCAGACAGACACAGATTACATATGAAAATTTCCGCCTGGAAACCATGGCGGCAGATGCACAGGACCATGCACAGGCGGATTCTTTTGCAAAAAACTTATGCGTCGTTACCGGGGAAGAAGGGGAGGCGGATGCTTCCGTGACAGCGGAAGCAGCAGCTGTTTTTGGTGTAGACACAAAAGAAGTGATCTTCCAGAAGAATCCGTTTGAACGTCTGTATCCGGCCAGCATTACCAAGATCATGACAGCGCTGATCGCAATCCGGGATGGAAATCTGGACGACCAGGTAACGGTGGGTCAGGAAACCGTCATTACGGAGACCGGTGCTTCTCTCGCGCACATCAATCCGGGTGACACGCTTACACTGGAACAGCTTTTATATGGCCTTATGCTTCCTTCCGGAAACGATGCCGGGGCAGCGATTGCCGTATATTTGTCAGGGAGCACCGAGGCATTTGCTGAAAAAATGAATGAGACAGCGCATGCACTTGGGGCAACGGATACCCATTTTGTAAATCCGCACGGACTAAGCGATGAAGATCATTATACAACTGCCTATGATCTGTACCTGATCTTTCAGGAGGCTATGAAATATCCGGAATTCCAGAAAATTGTCGGCACGGTTTCTTATACTGCATCCTATACTGATGCAGGCGGACAGACAAAAACCCAGGAATGGAAGAACAGTAACCAGTATTTGAATGGAAAATCCAAAGCACCGGAAGGCATTACCGTGCTCGGTGGGAAAACCGGTACGACAAGAGCAGCCGGTTCCTGCCTGATTTTGGGATGCCAGGATGAAAACAATAGGGATTATATCTCTGTGGTACTGAAAGCAGAAAGCCGGGACGTCCTCTACGAGAATATGACAAATATTATTGGCAAAATTGTCAATTAGTGATTGCACATTCCATATATTTGTACTATAATTACTTTAATAATAAAAGAATTTTTATACAGATTCAATAAACCCAAGGAGGACACGACTATGGTTCAGATCATTGCAGGCAGAAAAGGCAAAGGAAAAACAAAACATCTGTTGGATATGGCAAACAACGGTATCAAGGCAGCTACCGGTTCCATCGTCTATCTCGACAAAAGTTCCAAACACATGTATGAGCTCAACAACCGGATCCGTCTCATCAATGTAAACGAATACCCGGTATCAACCAGCCAGGGATTCATCGGTTTCATTTGCGGTATCATTTCTCAGGATCACGATATTGAGACTATGTTTTTAGACAGCTTTTTGAAGCTTGCAGGTTTAGAGGGAGAAGACATCAGTGAGACCATTACTACGTTAGAGGGAATCAGCGAGAAGTATAATGTAAACTTTGTTTTAAGCATCTCTATGGACGCAGTAGAAATGCCGGAAAACGCTCAGAAAGACGTAGTGATCTCTCTGTAATACATAATCAGAATTCTTTACAGCCGGGGCGGCAGGTTCTCCCCGGCTGTTTGTGTGACAGCAATTGCGAAAAAACTCCAGTTGTTGCTGCGAAAGAACGATAAACCAGACACCACAGACTGCCAGGAGGAACAGGGCATTGGCGAAAAAAAAGAAGAAATCCAATATCGTAAGATATCGCCGTACACATAATATCAATGTTGGAATGATCATTTTTGCGATTATCTTTATTTATTTGGTTTTCAGTGTTTATACGTATTTAAAAAAAGAAAAGGTTCAGTTTTACGAAGTTGTGGAAGGCAACATCGTAAACGACCGCCAGTATACCGGGATTATCCTCAGGGAGGAACGGGTGGAAAACACAGCTCAGGCAGGATATATTAATTATTACATCCGGGAAGGCAAACGGGCAGCCATTGGTACCCGGATCTATTCCATCGATGAAACCGGTAATATGGCAGAATTGATGCAGGAAAATCCGGATGCAAACATGGGACTGACGGATGCGAACTTAAGCGATGTCAAGCGGCAGCTTTCTTCTTTTTCCATGAGCTACAGCGACCAGAAGTTTGAAAATACCTATGATCTGCAGTATTCTTTGGAGGCGGCAGTGTTAGAATATGCAAACTTCAATGCGCTCGGCAATCTCGACAGCATCATGCAGCAGGCGGGGGCTTCTTTCGTTCAGGTTACAGCTCCGGTATCCGGTGTGGTTTCTTATGCGGTAGATGGCTTTGAAAGCCTGACGGCAGATCAGGTTACGGAAAGTGTATTCGACCGTTCCGGGTATTCCAAGGCAATTACCAAGGCCGGTCAGCTGATTGAACAGTCAGCGCCGGTTTATAAGCTGATCACATCCGATAACTGGAGCATCGTATTTCCGCTTACCGAGGAAGAAAAACAAGAATACAAAGATCAGACACAGCTTCATGTCACGTTTTCGTCAAATGACCTGGACGCGGTTGGTAATTTCTCTGTCATTTCCGGTGCAGATGGCGCTTCCTACGGAAAACTGGATTTGAATCAGTATATGGTGCAGTTTGCGTCAGACCGTTATGTCACGTTTGAAGTAGATACCGAAAAGGCAGACGGACTGAAGATTCCGGTTACTGCGGTTGCTACAAAAGATTTTTACCTGATTCCGCTGGAATATATGGTGCAGGGCGGCGATAGCAGTGATACCGGTTTCATGAAAGAAATTTATACGGAGAGCGGTACTGCAGCTGAGTTTGTGCCAACTACCATATATTATGCAACAGATGAATACTATTACATTGAAATGGGAGAAGACGCGCCTTTGAAGACTGGAGATTATGTGGTAAAACCAGATTCACAGGACCGCTATCAGGTGGGGCAGAGTGCTTCCCTTCAGGGTGTTTACAATATTAATAAGGGTTATGCCGTGTTTAAGCAGATCGAGATCATCAAATCCAACGATGAATATTACTCCATTAAGAAGGGCACGAATTATGGCTTGTCCGTGTATGACCATATTGTGCTGGATGCGAATACGGTATACGAAGGTCAGCTGATCTATCAGTAACCGGTAATTACAGAATTTGGAGGCAGAACAATGAACACCATAAAAGAGCATTTAGAAGAAGTAAGAGAAAATATCAGAAAAGCATGTGAGAAAGCAGGCCGTTCCCCGGAAGAAGTAACCCTGATCGCGGTCAGCAAGACAAAGCCGCTGTTTATGCTGGAAGAGGCGTATGAGGCAGGCGCGCGTGATTTTGGTGAAAATAAAGTCCAGGAGATTTTGGAAAAGTGCCCATGTATGCCGGAAGATGCCCGTTTCCATATGATCGGTCATCTGCAGCGCAACAAAGTAAAACAGGTACTTCCGCATGCTGTTCTGATCCATTCCGTAGATTCCCTGCGTCTTGCAGAACAGATCGACCAGGAGGCAGAGAAACTTGGAATCACGGCAAATATTCTGCTGGAAGTGAATGTGGCAAAAGAGGAGAGCAAATTTGGCATGATGCCGGAAGAGGTGCCGGAAATGGTAGAGCAAATTGCGGCATTTTCCCATCTTCGGATTCAGGGGTTTATGACGATTGCGCCATTCGTGGAGGATCCGGAAAAAAATCGTCCGGTTTTTCGAAAATTATATCAATTATCTGTTGACATCAAAAAGAAAAACATTGATAATGTTAACATGAGTGTCCTTTCAATGGGTATGACTGGGGATTACCAGGTAGCCGTAGAGGAAGGGGCAACCATGATAAGAGTCGGTACCGGAATATTTGGTGCCAGATAAGATTGGAGAGAGAATAGGTTATGAGCATTTTGAGCAAACTGATGGATACCATGCGTTTTAGTCCGGATGAGGACGAAGAATACTTTGGTCCTGATGAAGATTATGAGGCAGAAAAGCCTGCCAAAAGGGGGCGTTTCCCGGCACGTGATGATTCAGAAAGTTACGATGACGGGGGCGATGAAAAACCAAGATTCTTCTCTCGCTCTTCCAAAGTAGTTCCGATGAAGCGCAGCATGGAAGTATCCATGGTGAAACCTACTTCCATCGAGGACGCAAGAGAAATTTGTGATTATCTGCTGGCCGGTAAGGCGGTAGTTCTGAATATGGAAGGAATCCACACGGAGGTCGCACAGCGCATCATTGATTTTACATCAGGCGCAACCTACTCCATGAACGGAAATCTCCAGAAAATTTCCAGTTATATCTTTATTGCCACACCAGAATCCGTTGAACTTTCCGGAGATTTTCAGGAAATGATCGGGAATGGAGCACTGGACGTATCAGGACTGAACATCCGTTTATAAGAAGCAGACGTAACTGTTTGGCAGGCCTGCACAGTTACAAGCAGACAAAGCAGGTTACATACCTTTTGAGAAGAAGGAACAGGGGTACAGACAATTTTCCGACGGACTGGAAGGAAAATTGTCTGTATTTCTTTATGGCACAGCAGGAGGGTACCGGAGGTATCTTTTGCTGATTTCATTAGAAGAGGAGTACAGCTACCATGAGTGATCGTATGACAGTACATCGGGATGGAAAACCCATTTATGATATTGTAATGGAAGAAAATTATGACAAACTGGGGAAAGAAGTTGCTTCTCTTTCCGTTCAGGATCGAAGACTTTGTGTCGTAACAGACAGTACTGTGGCAGAGCTTTACAGTGAAACGGTGATCCGTCAGCTGCAGCCGGTTTGCAAAGAAGTGCATCTGTTTGTCTTTGAAGCAGGAGAGGCACATAAGAACCTGGATACCGTTCGGAGTTTATATGAATTTCTGATCCAGAATCAGTATGACCGGAATGATATGCTGGTTGCGCTTGGCGGCGGAGTGGTGGGAGATCTCTGCGGATTTACGGCTGCCACCTATCTGCGTGGTATCCGTTTTATCCAGGTACCAACGACACTGCTTTCCCAGGTAGATTCCAGCATTGGCGGAAAAACGGGAGTAGATTTTGATGCTTATAAAAATATGGTAGGCGCTTTCCATATGCCGCAGCTTGTATACACAGCAGCTTCCAGTCTTCTGACACTGACGAAAGAGCAGTTTGCCTGCGGCATGGGCGAGGTGATCAAGCATGGACTGATCATGGACGCAGATTACTACGAGTGGCTGCAGGAGCATCGGGAAGAAATTCTTGCAAGAGATCTGTCCGTCTGCGAGCAGATGATCCTGATCAGCTGCCGGATCAAGCGCGATGTGGTAGAACAGGATCCGACAGAACAGGGAATTCGTGGAATCCTGAATTTCGGGCATACATTGGGGCATGCCATCGAGAAGCTGATGAACTTTCATCTGCTTCACGGACAGTGTGTAGCCCTGGGCAGTGTGGCGGCAGCTTATTTGTCTGCAAAACGTGGTGAGATCACCATGGATGAGGCAGTACAGATCCGAAAGACGTTTGAAGCGTTTGACCTCCCGGTTTCTATCGGCGGTTTTGAACTTTCAGAAGATGAAATCATTGCTGCGACAAAGAACGATAAAAAAATGGATTCCGGAAAGATCAAATTTATCCTGCTTCACCGGATTGGCGAAGCATTTATTGACCGGACCGTGACAGATGTACAGATGAAAGAGAGCCTGGAGTGGCTGATGGGAGGAACCGATGAAAACGAAGGGATTTAATTTGCTTTCCTGGGCGGCGTTAAGTCTGGCACTGGTACTTTTGGATCAGTATACCAAGCTTCTGGCAGTAGCACATTTAAAAGGAAAAACTCCGTTTGTGATCATGGATGGGGTTTTTGAGCTGCTTTATTCTGAAAATCGTGGTGCTGCATTCGGCATGCTGCAGGGCAGACAGGGCTTTTTCTTTTTGATCGGTGCGGTGGTTCTGGCAGCGGCGATTTATGTGATGTGGCGTATGCCGGGCTGGAGCAATCTGCGCTATACAGCGCTTCGTCTTTGCACGATCTTCATTACGGCCGGAGCACTTGGCAACATGGTAGACCGTACAACCCAGGGGTACGTTGTGGATTTTTTATACTTTAAACTGATCGATTTCCCAATTTTTAATGTAGCAGATATTTACGTAACGACAGCTACGGCAGCGCTGCTGGTTTTCCTTTGCTTCTATTATAAAGAGGAAGACCTTGTTATCTTTGAATGGAAGAAAGGGGAACGCCGTTGACTTATGAATTGACTGTACAGAATGGTGCGGGACAGCGGATCGATAAATATTTAAGCGAACAGCTGGCGGATCTGTCCCGTTCCTATTTGCAAAAGCTTTTAAAAGACGGGGGCGTGGAAGTGAACGGAAAACCGGTGAAAAGCAACTATAAGCTTTCCGAAGACGATGCAATCCGCCTGGAAGTGCCGGAAGCAGTAGAGCCGGAAATAGAAGCAGAGGATATGGACCTGGATATCTTATATGAAGATCAGGATATTATTCTGGTCAATAAGCCGAAAGGAATGGTGGTCCATCCGGCAGCAGGTCATTATAGCGGAACGCTGGTAAACGGTTTGATGCATCACTGCAAAGATGAACTTTCCGGAATCAATGGTGTGATGCGTCCCGGAATTGTCCACCGGATCGATATGGATACGACCGGTGTCCTGATCGTCTGCAAAAACGACAAAGCACACAATGCAATTGCCGAACAGCTGAAAGTTCATTCCATTACCCGGAAGTATTATGCGATTGTCCATGGTGTCATCAAGGAGGACGATGGTACGGTCAATGCGCCGATCGGACGTCACCCGGTTGATCGCAAGAAGATGAGCATCAACCAGAAAAACGGAAAAGAAGCTGTGACACATTACCATGTTCTGAAGCGGTTCAGGCGCTTTACATTTGTGGAATGTCAGTTGGAGACCGGACGTACCCATCAGATCCGGGTACATATGGCAAGCATTGGTCATCCGCTTTTGGGGGATCAGGTTTATGGACCTGCGAAAGTGCCGTTTTCCGGACTCCAGGGACAGACACTTCATGCGGGGGTGCTGGGAATTATCCATCCGGCTACGGGAGAATATATGGAATTTCGGGCACCTCTCCCGGAATATTTTGAAAAGCTCCTGCGAAAGCTCGAGAAGGATTAGTTCAGATTACCAGAGGTCTTAAAAATATTCTGAAAATATACAAAATGAGCTAAAATGTTACTATACTATTTGCGCTTTTTGTGCTATAATCTAATTAATAAAAGAATTTGAATTACACCATGTGTATGCTGAAAGGAGAAGATCGTATGAGAGGAAATCTTGTTATTACAATTGGACGTCAGTGTGGAAGCGGCGGTAAGATGATCGGTCAGAAAATTGCTGAAAAGCTTGGTGTAAAGTGTTACGATAAAGAACTTCTTACCAGGGCAGCAAAGGAAAGCGGCTTATGCGAAGAACTGTTTGAGACACATGACGAAAAGCCGACCAGCAGCTTTTTGTATTCTCTGGTCATGGATACTTATTCTCTCGGTTATACCACATCCGCATATATGGATATGCCGATCAACCACAAAATTTTCCTGGCACAGTTTGATACCATTAAAAAACTGGCAAAGGAAGAATCCTGTGTGATCGTAGGACGTTGTGCAGACTATGCGCTGGCAGATTATCCGAATACCGTGTCGATTTTCATTACCGGCAACGATGAAAATAAGCTGCAGAGCATCAAGGACCTGTACCATGTAGATGATGCAAAAGCGAAAGACATCATGGTAAAGACGGATAAAAAGCGTTCCAGCTATTACAATTATTACTCCAGCAAAAAGTGGGGCGATTCCAGGAGCTACGATATGTGCATCAACAGTTCTGTGCTTGGACCGGATGCTACCGCTGACATGATCATTGCTTTTGCAAAGGCAAAGGAAGCGCAGAACAAAGAAAACGCATAAATTGTAACAGATGTAAAAGAAAATTAATACTTTTTTCACATCTATCGCTTAAAATATCAGGCAAGGTATGATATACTGAAAAGTAGCTTAAATGAGGAGAAATACCATGTCTGAAGAAAAGAAAGACTATACCCAGATTCTAAAAAGAGCCAGAAGGCGCAGAAAGAGAGCGAAGTACCTGCATTACGCAGGCATCGGAGTCATCCTGCTCCTTCTGGCTTTGTGTATCGTAATGTTTGCAAAAAAAGAAAGTTTCCCTGTCCTTTCCAGAAACTCCGGGAAAGCGGAAGCTGGTGCCACTGCGTCCAATGCGCAGGAAGAGATATCCGGTGCCGAAGAGGCAGAAGCACTTTCCATAGACACAGAAGGGCAGGCTGACCAGGAAGACCTGGCGGCAAAACAGGCAGTTGTGGATTCGTATCAGAATCTTGGTCTGGTGCAGGTATCCGGATATTTGAATGTCCGGGAAACGCCGGGATCAGATGGCAATATCATTGGAAAGCTGGAGCAGAACAGTGCCTGTGAAATCTTAGGCACGGAGGGGGACTGGGACCATATTACGTCTGGCGGAATAGAAGGTTACATTCATAACCAGTATGTGATCAGTGGCGATGAGGCCCGCTCGCAGGCGCTTTCCTATGTTACAAAGATGGCAATTATCCAGGCCGATAAACTGAATATCCGCCAGGAACCGGTGCTGGATCCGGCAAATGTGGTGGGACAGGCACTGATGAATGAACGTTATCCGGTGGAGGATGAGCAAAACGGCTGGGTGAAGATTGACGAGGGTTATATTTCTACAGAGTTTGTGACGGTAGAATTTGCCTTAAATGAAGCCAGAAAGCTTGACCTGAAGACCATGGCGTTAAACCAGTATGATAATCTGGTCATTTCGAAGGTGAACAACTACCTGAATATCCGCAAGGAACCAAGTACGGATTCTTCAGCGAATATCATCGGTAAGTTCCCGAGCAAGGCTGCAGGAGAAATCCTGGAGACAGTGGATGGTTGGTACAAGATCAAGTCTGGCTCCATCACTGGCTATATTACAGCAGATCCGCAGTATGTGGCAGTTGGCCAGGAGGCAAAAGATCTGGCAGTCGGTGCAGCTTCCCTGATGGCAATCGTAACCACCGACCGTTTAAATGTCCGGGCAGAGCCGAACACGGATGCGAAGATCTGGACCCAGATTTCCAAAGAAGAGCGCTACAATGTAGTTTCCCAGCTGGACGGCTGGGTCGAGATCGAGCTGGACACCGGTGATGGTGACGGCGGCGAGTCAGCCGATAATGCGTATATTTCCACACGCGATAATAACGTCGAGGTGCGTTATGCGTTAAACGAAGCGATCAAATTCTCACCGCTTGAGGAAAAAGCAAACCAGTCTGCATCCCTGCGCAGCCAGGTAGTCAACTATGCGCTGCAATTTGTGGGCGGACGGTACGTCTGGGGCGGCAATGACCCGCATACCGGTGCAGACTGTTCTGGATTTGTGAGGTATGTGCTGAGCCATGTGGCGGGGGTTGGTCTTCCAAGAACCTCCAGAGAACAGGCAAAAGCCGGCCGTTCCATAAAATCCAGTGAAATGCGCCCGGGAGACCTGATCTTCTATACCAACAGCAAAGGAACGGTCAACCATGTAGCCATGTATATTGGAAACGGCCAGATTGTCCATGCGGCAAGCCGCAGGAGTGGAATCAAGATTTCTACCTGGAATTACCGCACACCGAAGACCATCCGGTCTTTCCTGGATTAAAAGAAAAAGAATTCTTCCCAAAGGCAGGATGCTGTGGGAAGAATTCTTTTTTTGAACTAAAAAAATCACTTGGTATCAGAAAACACAGTCCCATGCAGGAACGGCTTTTCTGCTTCGGTCAGGATATGGATGAAATCACGCATATATTTTGTGAGATATAGGTCTTTTCTGTGACAGAGATAAAAGCTTCGCTGGTTCTCAATTCCCTTGATCGGGTAAACTGCACAGTATGGATAAAGCTCCGGTGACATTTCAATATAGTTGATCGGACAGATCATGACGGCATCACAGGCGATGGCGGTCCGCTTGCCAACTTCAATGTTTGTAGTCTGCAGCAGGATGTCTGGCTGCATATCGTATGTGGCAAAGAGCTGCTTTTGCACTGTGTTCACGTTATGCCCGGGACGGCTGGAAATGAATTTCTCATTTTTTGCCTCGCTGATCTCGATCGGGGTCCCGGAAGGAATCCGCTTAGCAAGATCGGTATTACGGCTGGTCAAAAGGACCAGATCCTCATCTTCGATCAAGACATAATTTAATTCTTCATGCTTGGGATAGGTGGTCAGGCAGGCCAGATCGATGGAACCCTCCAGCAGCATGGATTCTGTGATGGAGGAACCGTGTTCTTGCAGATCAATGTCGACGAACGGATATTTTTTCATAAACCGGGGAAGCACATAGGGAAGCACTTGCATGGCACGCTGGACCGGAATTCCGAGCTTCAGACAGCCGTGATCTTCATGGTTGATCTCGTCGATCTCTTTTTGGAGGTTGTTGTTGATCGTAAGGATCTGTTTGGCGGCCTCGATGTACTTCTCACCTGCGTAGGTCAGCGTGATCGGATCGGTGGAGCGGTTGAAGATGGCAGTGCCGAGATTGGTTTCCACCAGCTTGATCATCTGGCTTAATGAGGGCTGGGAAATATATAGCTTTTTAGCAGCTGCCGTGATGCTTCCCTCCTGCATGACGGTCAGCATATACTGTGCATGTTTGATATTCATGTAATACCTCTTTTATAATAAAAATATTATAAAACCCATAACAAAATTTGTAGTTGTACGGAAACTAGATTATGATACCATAAAAATAGTGAATATTCAACGAGAAATCATAAGGGACAAAATCCTGTTTCGGTTGAATTGCACAATGAAAGGAGGAACGCGCATGAAAAATGCGGTTGGACGGGAAATTCCGGATGAGATTTTACAGCGCTATGGAAAGGAAGGCTACAAAGGAGCTTATGCCCGGGATGGTGTACGCTACCGGAAAGCGGCGCCTGCTGTGAAGGGCTATGTGGATCCCAAACAGAGTAAGCTGGTACCTTCCATTCGTGAAACATTGTTAAAATGCGGCATCCGGGATGGCATGGTGCTTTCTTTTCATCATCATTTTCGTGATGGTGATTATGTAGTCAATATGGTTATGAAGGAAGTGGCAGCGCTTGGCGTGAAAGATATTACGATTTGTGCCAGCTCACTTGGCGCGGCACATGACCCGGTAGCTGATCTCATAGAAGAGGGTGTGGTGACTGGCATTCAGTCTTCTGGTGTGCGCGGACGTATTGGTGAGGCCATTTCCCACGGCAAGCTGAAAAATCCGGCTATTATCCGTTCTCATGGAGGAAGAGTGCGGGCTATCGAAGAAGGGGATGTTCATATTGACATTGCGTTTATCGGTGCGCCGACTTCGGATGAATATGGCAACGCAAGGGCAGTCGGTGGTAAGAGCGACTGCGGTGTACTGTCTTATTCCATGGTCGATGCAAAGTATGCGGACAATGTGGTAGTTGTTACAGACTGTCTGGTTCCGGCACCAAACTTCCCACCGAGTATTTCCATGGTAGACGTGGATTATGTCTGTGTGGTAGATGAAATCGGCAACCCGGGCAAGATTGTCAGCAATGTGGTTCGTATGACGAAAGATGTACGGGAACTGATGATGGCACAGTACTGCGCGCAGATTATTGCAAAATCCCCGTATTTTAAAGATGGTTTTTCGTTCCAGACTGGCGGCGGTGGCGCTTCCCTGGCGGTTAATACCATGCTGCGTCCGATCATGCTGGAAAAAGGAATCCATATGGGCTTTGCGATCGGCGGCATCACCAAGCCAATCTGCGATCTTCTGGAGGAAGGACTGGTGCGCAACATTGTCGATGCGCAGGATTTTGACCTTGGTGCGATCGAATCCATCAAGAAGAATCCGAACCATTATGAGATTTCGACTTCTGAGTATGCCAATCCTATGAACAAGGGCGCTTTCGTCAATCAGCTGGATTTTGTTATCCTGGGTGCACTGGAAGTGGATGTGGACTTTAATGTCAATGTAGTGACCGGCTCGGATGGTATCGTGAGAGGAGCACCGGGCGGACATCCGGATACTGCGGCAGGCTCAAACTGCTCCATTATCGTCGCACCGCTGGTACGTGGACGCATTCCGACCATCTGTGACAAGGTAGTTACCGTGGTAACCCCGGGCGAGGTGGTCGATGTCGTGGTAACCGATTACGGTATTGCCATCAATCCACGAAGACAGGATCTGATCGAAGTATACAAAGATTCCGGCCTGCCGATCAAAACCATTGAGGAGCTGCGTGATATTGCATACTCAATCGTGGGAATACCGGAAGAAATCCAGTTTGAGGACCAGGTGGTCGGCATCATTGAGAGCCGGGATGGCACCATCATGGATGTGGTGCGCAAGAGCAAACCATATACCTTTGATGACTAAAATTCACTATAAACAAAACGCAATACATGCATAGGAAAAAAATTATCAAATACTAAAAAACCATAGGCATAAGCCTATGCATGCTATAAGAATTTAAGTATTTGAATCGGATGTCGGTCAGTGATAAACTGGAAACGATGTAAATAGCAGGGGCTGCAATTGCATCCCCTGTTTTTTCTTTTTGTATAAAAGGAGGATAAAAATGGAAGTAAAGAAAGCTGCCATGGCAGGAACCCTGGAGTCTAGTGACGCCCAGGTAACCGTAGAGCCGGGAAATGGTACCGTAGAGCTTTCCATCGAGAGCAG
>NZ_QUEH01000025.1:0-34658 GCF_003477935.1 Clostridium sp. AF32-12BH
CTGAAAGCGCAGAAAGGACAGTTTACCGGGTGTCTTGCCCCCTTTGGGTATCGGAAAGACCCAGAGGACAGAAACCATCTGCTCATTGACGAGGAAACCGCCCCGATTGTGCGGCTGATTTTCGGATATGCCCTGAACGGTCATGGTCCGAACTATATCCGCAGACGGCTGGAGGAAGAAAAAATCCCCTGCCCCACATGGTGGAACCGGGAACGGGGGCTTCGCAATACCCGCACCAAATGGGAAAAGAAAGACCCAGAAAACGGACGGTATATGTGGGACTTCTCCGTTATCAAAGACCTCTTGATGAATCCCGTCTACACCGGGGCGATTGCTTCCCAGAAAAAAGACTACCGTTTCAAAATCGGCACGATTGGAGAAAAGAAGCCGGAGGACTGGATTGTGGTGGAGGGACAGCATGAACCGCTGATTGACCGCATGAGCTTTGACATTGTGCAGAACAAGCTGAAATCCCGCCAGCGTCCGGGGCAGACCAATGAAATCAGCCTGTTTGCCGGACTGATAAAATGCGGCGAGTGTGGGAAGTCGCTGACGATACGCTACACAAACGCAAAACATCCCCAGCAGATTTATTCCTGCAAGACCTACAATGCCTTTGGAAAGAACCACTGCACCCAGCACCGGATTGACTATGACACCCTTTACAGCCATGTGCTGCGGAAAATCAGGGAATGTGCCAGAGCTGCCCTGATGGACGGGAAAGCGGTTGCTGACCGCCTGACCAATACCTGTGAAGCCGAGCAGCGGGAACAGCGGGAAGCAATGGAACGCTCCCTTACAAGGGACGAGGAACGGATTGAGGTTCTGGATAAAATGGTCATGCGGCTTTATGAGGATATGATTGCAGGGCGTATCAGTGAGCAGAATTTCAACACCATGCTGGAAAAGACACAGACCGAGCAAGCGGAGCTTAAAGCAAAAGTGTCCGAGGGCAGAAAGCGGCTGTCCGATGAAGTCCAGCTTGCCAATGACGCAAAACAATGGGTGGAAGCCATTCAGGAATACGCCAATATCACAGAGCTGGACGCAGCCACCCTCAACCGCTTAATCAAAGAAATCGTCGTGCATGAGCGCATTGACGAAGATAAAACAAGACACATTTCTATCGAAATTCATTTTAATCTCAAACCCATCCCGGAGGTGGAACAGGTCACTGCCTGACCTGTCCCGCCGGGACGGTTCTCTTAAAAACACCATATAGATTTTTTGTACGCCGCCGCCCGCCATCGAGCAGAGTTTTACACCTAATTGGGGATAAAACAGCTTATGGCGGGCGGCGGCATCATCGTGCTGGGCACGACCCTGATCCCTCTGCTGTCTACCCTGTTTTAAGGGTAGCTGCCGATGGGTATTCTCACCGAATGGATCACGGAATGGCTCAAAGGGCTTTTGATCGAGGGCATCATGGGAAACCTCGAGGGGCTGTTTGAAACGGTGAATACCCGCGTCGGGGAAATATCCGTACAGGTGGGGACTACTCCGGCGGCATGGAACGCCGGGGTGTTCTCCCTGATACGGCAGCTTTCCGAAACGGTGATATTGCCGATTGCCGGATTGATCCTGACCTTCGTTGCCACCTATGAGCTGATCCAGATGATACTGGAAAAGAACAATATGCACGAGTTCGACGTGGCGAATATCTACAAATGGGTATTCAAAACCACTTGTGCCATCCTGATCCTGTCCAACACGTTCAATATCGTCATGGCGGTCTTTGATGTGTCCCAAAGCGTGATCGCAAGCGCGGCGGGCATCGTCACAGGCGCAACCAACATCACGCCGGATATGCTGGCCGATCTGGAAATGACCCTTGAAACGATGGAGCTTGGCCCTCTGCTGGGCCTGTTCCTGCAATCGTTCCTCATTAAGTTTACCATGCTGGCGCTGAACATTTTTATTTTCGTGATCGTCTATGGCCGCATGATCGAGATATATCTGCTGACCAGTTTAGCCCCCATCCCCGTGGCAACACTCTCCAACCGGGAACTTGGCGCGATGGGCCAGAATTATCTGCGCTCCCTGTTTGCCGTGGGCTTTCAGGGTATGTTGATCCTCGTCTGCGTGGCGATCTATGCGGTGCTCATTCAGGGGATCGCCACAAGCGGAGATCCTATCGGCGCGATTTGGGGCTGTATCGGCTATACGGTGCTTCTGTGCTTCATGCTGATGAAAACCGGGACGATCTCCAAAAGCATCTTCAGCGCCCATTGAGAAAGGAAAGGTGATCTTATCGCTGATACCGCCGCTTCTGGTCACAGTGGCCAGAGGCCGATCCAGGAGGGCCTGCACCTCTCTGACGGCATTGAGGGCCTGCGTTCCCTGCCGAAGCATAGCGTGGATATGCTTCTGACCGATCCGCCCTACGGCACGACCCGGAACTTTTGGGATGTGCCGCTGCCGCTCCCAGAGCTGTGGGAGGCGGTGAAATGGGCCGTCAAGCCGGAGGGCGCGGTGCTGTTTTTCGCACAATGCCCCTATGACAAGGTGCTGGGCGCGTCCAACCTCGCCATGCTCCGTTATGAGTGGGTATGGTACAAAAGCCGCTGCACGGGTTTTCTCAATGCCCGCCGCGCTCCGCTGAAAAAGACGGAGAATATTCTGGTGTTCTACCAGAAGTCCCCGGCCTACTTTCCGCAGTTTGAACAGGGCAAGCCGTACAAGAAAATTCACCGTTGCAGCGGGAACAGCCCCAACTACGGAAAGTTTGGACGCACCAGCGGCGAGTCCGACGGGCGGCGCTTTCCGGGGAATGTGCTGGCGTTCCCCACGGTGACAACCACCGTGCATCCCACGCAGAAGCCCGTGGCCCTGTGCGAGTACCTGATCCGCACCTACACACGCCCCGGCGAGGTGGTGGCGGACATCTGCGCTGGCTCCGGCACAACTGCCGTGGCCGCGCTGAACACAGGCCGCCGCTTCGTCTGCTTTGAAACCGCCCCGGCCTTTTACGGCCCCGCCACGGAGCGCATCCGGCGGGCGCGGGAGGCTGTGGCATCTGGCAGGAAAGGAGAATGATGACAGGAACCTACGAAATTATTTACGCCGATCCCCCGTGGCGCTACTCCGCAAAGAAAGTGCAGGGGGCGGCAGAAAACCATTACCCCACCATGAGCATTGATGAATTGTGCGCGCTGCCTGTGGCCGAGCTTGCGGCCAAGGACAGCGCCCTTTTCATGTGGGCCACGTTCCCACAGCTCCCGGAGGCCCTGCGGCTCATCCGTGCGTGGGGCTTCACCTATAAAAGCGTCGCTTTTGTCTGGCTCAAAAAGAACAAAAAGGCGGATAGCTGGTTTTATGGGCTGGGCTTCTGGACGAGGGCAAATGCCGAGGTCTGCCTGCTGGCGACCAAGGGACACCCCAAGCGGCAGGCCGCCGATATTCACCAGTTTATCATTTCTCCCATCGAGGCCCACAGCAAAAAGCCGGACGAAACGCGGGACAAGATCGTTGCCCTCATGGGCGACAGGCCCCGCGTGGAGCTGTTCGCACGGCAGACCCCTCCCGGCTGGGACGTGTGGGGCAACGAGGTGGAGCCGACAGCGGGCCTCTGGTCACGGTGGCCAGAAGATAGCGGAAAGGAGGATGTTTCTTGCCCTATGTGAATGTTCCCAACGATCTTTCCAAGATCAAGACGAAAATTGCCTTTAACCTCACCCGCCGCCAGCTTATCTGCTTCGGCGGTGCGGCTGCCGTGGGCATCCCCGTGTATCTGCTGACCCGTCACGCGCTGGGCGGCACCGGGGCGATGTTCCTGATGATCGCGATCATGCTCCCGGCCTTTTTCATGGCGATGTATGAGCGTGATGGCCTGCCCTTTGAAAAGGTGGCCCGGAATATCATCCGGGCCAAGTTCCTGCGGCCCGGTGTGAGGCCCTATCAGACGCAGAATATCTACGCCCCGTTTGCGGGAAAGGAGGTCACACTTGAGCAAAAGCCCCAAGAAGTCAAAAAGCCTGACGCGGGCCGGTAATCGTCCGGCGACCATATCGGCCCAGCAGACCATTCCCTATGTGCGGATGCTGCCAGACGGCATTTGTCAGCTCCCCGGCGGTGTCTACACAAAAACGCTGGAATATGAGGACATCAACTATTCCGTTGCGTCCGCCGAGGATCAGACGGCCATTTTCGGCGGCTGGAGTTCGTGGCTGAATTATTTTGACAGTTCGCTGCCGTTCCAGCTTTCCTTTGTCAACCGCCGCAGCCGCTCCGGGAGCCGCTACAAGGTGAATATCTCCGAGGCGGATGACCGCTTCAACAGCGTCCGCACGGAATACACGGGGATGCTAAAAAACCAGATCGCCAAAAGCAACAACGGTATCGAACGGGCCAAGTACGTCACCTTTTGCATCCCCGCTGAAAATGTGGCCGCCGCCCGTCCCCGTCTGGAACGTGTAGAGGCGGACGTGATCGGCAACTTTAAGCGGCTGGGGGTACAGAGCCAGCCCCTTGACGGGCGGGAGCGTCTGGCCCTGCTGCACGGCCAGCTTCACCCCGGCAGCCGGGAGCCGTTCCGCTTCAAGTGGGCGGACATCGCCCATACGGGCATGGGAACGAAAGACTTTATCGTGCCGGACAGCTTTGACTTCCGGCAGAGCCGCTCGTTCCGCGTGGGCCAGACATGGGGCGCGGCGTCCTACTTGCAGATTATGGCGTCGGAGCTGTCGGACAAGCTGCTGTTGGAGATTTTGGAGCTGGACGCCGAGCTGACTGTCACCATGCACATTCAGACGGTGGACCAGGTCAAGGCCATTAAAACGGTCAAGGGTAAAATCTCCGACATCGACAAGATGAAAGTGGAGGAGCAGCGCAAGGCTACCCGCGCCGGATATGACCCTGACATTCTTCCGCCCGATCTTGTCACCTTTTCCAAGGACGCCGCCGAGCTGCTGGCCGACCTGCAAAGCCGCAACGAGCGAATGTTCCTCTTGACGTTCCTGATCGTCAACACCGCCCCCACGCGGGAGCGGCTGGAAAACGACATTTTCACCGTGAACGGCATCGCGCAGAAATATAACTGTGCCGTCAAGCGGCTGGACTGGCAGCAGGAGCAGGGCTATATGTCCTCGCTGGCCCTCGGCTACAACGGCATTGAAATTCAGCGCGGCATGACCACCAGCTCCACGGCCATCTTCGTCCCCTTTATGACGCGGGAGCTTCGCATGGATGGCCCGTCCCTCTACTACGGCATGAACGCCCTGTCCCATAACGTCATCATGGCTGACCGCAAAAAGCTGAAATCCGCCAACGGTCTTTACCTCGGCTCCACGGGCAGCGGCAAGAGCTTTGCCGCCAAGCGCGAGTTGCTGAACGTCTTTCTTGCCATTCCGCAGGATCGCATCATCGTGGTAGACCCGATGGGCGAATATGCCCCGCTGGTGGAGCGGCTGGGCGGTCAGGTCATCGAGATCGCGCCGGACAGCCCCAACCACATTTCCCCGATGGATGTTCAGATGGACATGGGCGGCGGGGACAGCCCCCTGTCCCTGAAAGCGGATTTTCTGCTGTCGCTGTGTGAGCTGGTGGTGGGAGGCCGGGACGGTTTGCAGCCTATCGAGAAAACCGTCATTGACCGCTGTGTGCGTCAGGTGTACCGGGAAATGGCGCTGGGGCTGGAAACGGCCAAAACGCCGCTGCTCCAAGATTTGTATGAGGAACTGCTGCGCCAGCCGGAGCCGGAGGCCAAGCGGATCGCCACAGCGCTGGAGCTATACTGCACAGGCTCCCTCAACCTCTTTAACCATCCTACCAACGTCAACCTCAATTCCCGCGTGGTGTGCTTCGTGCTCAAAGGTATGGGCGAAAACCTCCGCAAGATCGCCATGCACATCACCAACGATTTTGTCACTTCTGCGGTGGGAACCAACTTCAAAAACGGCGTGGCGACATGGTGCTATTTCGACGAGTTCCATATTCTGCTCCGTGACCCGCTGACCGCCAGCTACTTCGTGACCGTCTGGAAGATGCTCCGCAAACAGGGCTGCGTTCCCTCGGCCCTGACGCAGAACGTGAAAGACTTGCTGGCCAGCCGGGAGATCGAGAACATTCTGGACAACACGGATTTTATGATCTTGCTGTCGCAGGCGCAGAGTGACCGCGCCATTCTTGCCAAGCAGATCGGCATTTCAGAGCACCAGCTATCGTATATCACGCAGTCCAACTCTGGCGAGGGCCTGCTGTTCTATGGCAGCGTCACCATCCCGTTTGTTGACCGTTTCCCCCGCGGCGAGATCTACGACCTGCTGACCACCAAGCCGGAGGACGCCGCCAATGGAAAACAGACAGAATAAGCCGCCCGAGGGAGGGGCTGCTTCTGGTCACGGTGGCCAGAAGTTCCATACCGACAGCGAACAGGCCAAGCTCCACAAGTCCAAGCTCCGCATGGAGAGCCGGGAGGAACGGCTGAACAAGGCCCGTGAAAGGCTGGCAAAGCAGAAGCCGCCGAAAAAGCCCAGTCCCATCAAGCGGATCGCACGGATCGCCGGACACGAAACCCACACTTTTCTGCACGGAAAGGTGTATCAGGAGGAGCGCGACAATGTAGGTGTGGAGGGCGGTCATTTTGTGGAGCGTTCCGGCGAGGCCGCGCTACACTATGGGCGGCACAAGGTACGCAGGGCCATCCGGGAGCACCCGGCCAAGGCCGCCGCCCGTGCGGAGTCCCGGTACATCAAGGCCACGGCGGACTACCATTCCCGCAAGTTTGCACAGGAGCAGCCGGAGGCGCAGAGCGCCGCCGCCCGGTTATGGCACCGCCACAAGCTGAAACGGGAGTATCAGCGCAAGGCGCGGGAAACCGCCAAGCAGACCGCCAAAGCCGCCGAACAAACCGTGTCGGCCACGGAGCGGCTTGTCCGGGAAGCGGCGGCGTTCGTCAAGCGGCATCCCGTGGGGACGCTGATTGCGCTGGGCTGTCTGCTGGTGGTGCTGACCCTGCAATCGTGTATGTCCTCGATGGTGTCCGTGGGAAACAGCACCCTTGCGGCCATCGCCGCCAGCACCTATAAGGCGGAGGACGCGGATATGCTGGGAGCCGAGGCCACCTACTGCGCTCTGGAGGACGAGCTGCAACGCTACCTCGACACCTACACCCGCACCCACGATTACGACGAATACCATTTTGACCTCGACACCATTGAACACGATCCCTATGTACTGATCTCCATGATCTCCGCACTCCATGAGGGCGCGTGGACATTGGACGAGGTGCGCGGGACGCTGCAAGACCTCTTTGACCGCCAGTACATTTTGACCGAGGATGTGGTGGTGGAGGTGCGCTACCGTACCGTTACCCGGACGGACAGCGAGGGCAACGACTATGAGGTGGAGGTGCCGTACAACTATTACATCTGCTATGTCACGCTGGAAAACTTCAATCTTTCCCACGTCCCGGTTTACATGATGTCCGAGGAGCAGCTTTCCATGTACGCCCTGTATATGTCCACGCTGGGAAACCGGCCCGATCTGTTCCCCTCGTCCGGCTATATCGGGAAATACATCACCAACCGCCCGCCAGAGCATGAAGTCCCGGAGTCCTATCTGGATGATGAAACCTTTGCCACCATTCTGAAAGAAGCGGAAAAATATCTCGGTTTTCCCTATGTGTGGGGCGGCAGCAGCCCGTCCACGTCCTTTGACTGCTCCGGCTTCGTCAGCTACGTCTACAATCAATGCGGCTGGAGCTTCGGGCGGCTGGGGGCGCAGGGCCTTTATAACATCTGCTCCCGGACGAGCAGCCCCCGGCCCGGTGATCTGGTGTTCTTTGTCGGCACCTATGACACAGCGGGCATTTCTCATGTGGGCATCTATGTGGGCGACGGCTGGATGCTCCATTGTGGCGACCCCATCAGCTATGCCAACCTGAACAGCAGCTATTGGCAGTCCCATCTTTACGCCTACGGGCGACTACCGTAAAGGAGGTTTTTTGATATGGCAATTACGAAAAGCGCAAAGATCGAGGCCGAGATTGAAAAGGTCAAGGCCAAAATTGCCGAGCAGCAGGCACGGCTTAAAGAACTGGAGCAGAAGAAGCTGGAGGCGGAAAACAACGAGATCGTGGAGATCGTGCGCGGCATGAGTATCTCCCTTGCCGATCTGCCGCTGGTGCTCCAGCAGCTCCGGAGCGGCGCTTCTGGTCACAGTGGCCAGAAGCCGACAGAACAGGCGGAGGTGACGGAATGAAAAAACTGCGGCTTTTGCTGATAACGCTTTGCGTGACCGCCCTCATGGGCAGTATGGCGGTCACAGCCTATGCCGGGGGCGGGGAGGAATGGGACGGCCTTGATCCTGTGGAGCCGCCGCCTGCCGAAACCGTTGACCCCGGCGAGGGCTTCGCCGAGGACGGCAACCTTGTGACCCGTGATCTGCTCTACGATAAGGTCACCAACAAGCAGTTCATCACGGTGCAGACCAGCGGCGGCAACACCTTTTACATCGTCATTGACTATGACAAGCCCACCGATGAGGACGGCGAGCAGTATCAGACCTACTTTTTGAACATGGTGGACGAGGCCGACCTGCTGGCGGCGATGCAGGCGGCGGGCGGTGAGCTGCCGGAGTGTTCGTGCGTGGATAAATGCGCCGTTGGTGCTATCAACGTGGATTGTGCCGTCTGCGCCGTGAACATGAGCGAGTGCCAGGGCAAGGCCCCGGAGCCTGTGCCTGTGGTAGAGCCGGAGTCTGACCCCGAGCCGGAGCAGCCCAAGGCCACGGGCAGCGGCGGTATGCTTCTGCTGGCGCTGGCCGTGGTGGTCATTGGCGGCGGCGCTGGCTGGTACTTCAAAATCTACCGTCCCAAGAAGCAGCGGGCCGCTGAGTCCGAGGCCGACTACGGCGGCGAGTATGACGGCGCGGAGGACTATGACGAAACCGCTCCCGAGGATGACGGGCCGCCGTGGGACGAGGACGGTGAAGAATGAGGTTTACCGACAGCCCCTATGAGGACTTTATGAAAGAAAAGAGCTACTTCAAGGGCGTCCCGCCCAACCTGCCGCCCAAAGGCTCCCGCTGCGACGGCTGCCTCTATTGGCATGGGATCGGCTGCGTGTTCTGCTACCGGGAGCAGCTCAGGGTAAAGACAGGGGGCAAAAATGAGCCGTGAATTGACCCGGCAGGAAAAGGCGGCGATCCGCTCCCTTGTGAAGCGGTGGTGTGCCAACTATGACAAAGACATTGGCTGTCTGCCGCTGGATTGTCCCTGCTATATGCTGGGCAAGTGCTGGACGGGCGCTTATTGCCGCTATTTCCGTTCGGCGGTGCTGCCCCTTGATCCCGTGCTGGAAAGGTCGCTGACCGTGGAGGCCGTGGTGGAAACCCGGCCCTGCCCGGTGTGCGGCAGGGCCTTTCTCCCGGACGGGCGGCAGCGGTATTGCTCACCGGCCTGCGCCGGGGCTGCAAGGCGGCAGAAGCAGCGCGGCTATATGCGGAAATACCGGGGGTAGGCTGTGAGCATTTGACCCCGGAAAACACCCTTAATTGTAGGGCTTTCCGGGGCCGCTTCATGGGCGGGGCGTATGATTTCATAGCCCCGCCCGGTTTTGCAGAGATATTGCTAACATTTTGGAAAGGAGGTCGTATGGACAAAAACCAAGGCTATGAGATCATTCAGGCCGTCATGCTGGAAAATGGCAGGGGCTTTGCGCTGGGGCATCATCCTACCGCTCCCTCGCCCTATGTCACATGGGCTTGCTATGACGACAAGGACGGCCAGCGGCAGTATGAATGGGGGCATTACGGCAGCGACCGTGCCGCTCTGGAACAGGACTTTGCGGCGCGGGTGCAGGAATACCAGCGCCTTTACAACGTCGATGTCAGGCAGGTCGAGGCTCCCGGCCTTTACAAGTATTACTCTACCCAGCGCCCTGTGGACATTGGGACATTCCCCAAGCCGCCCCGTAACGCCCCGGATGAGATCGTCAACTACGATCAGCGCGTCCCGGTTGAAAATGGATCATTTCTGGCGTGGGGGCATTTGACCTACACGCGGCCATTGACGAAACGGCAGGCGTCTGACTATGAGCTGCGGCCTGCGCCTGACAATCCCGACAGGCCCCGTTCGATCCGGGAACAGATGAAAACCGCCGCAAAGCAGGCCGAGGCTGACCGGGGCCAAGCTGCCCCAAAGAAAAATGCCCCTGACCGGGGCGACAGATAGGAGGACATTTATGGATCAGGAACGCAATCCCAACAAGAACGCCGAGCTTTCTATGGAGCAGAACTATAATCAGATTGACGGCATCATCAACAATCTGCCTGTGCCGCCCCCGGAGGATAAGCCGCTGGACAAGGTACGGGAACATCCGCCCAAGCGCCGCAGCCGGGAGCGTGAGGAGCGTTGACAAAGAAGCGCGTCCGCAGCGTCCCCATCTATGTGTGGGTACGGCCTGACGAGCTGGAGGTCATTCGGGAGCGCATGGCCGAGGCGGGCATCCGCAACATGAGCGCCTATATCCGAAAAATGGCGCTGGGCGGCTATGTGCTCCACGTTGACCTTGAACCCGTCAAGGAGCTTGTGTCGCTCCAGCGGCGCTGTGCAAACAATCTCAATCAGGCGGCCATCCATGCCAACAGCTATGGCGGCTTGTACCCGGACGAGCTGAAGCGGCTGCAAAAGGACTATGCCGACCTGTGGGGGCCGCTGTCTGATCTGCTGGCCCAGCTCTCTGCCATTGTAACGATGTGATACAGGGGGAACGGCCCCGCGCCGTTCCCCGGTTGTCCCTGCTTCTGGTCACGATGACCAGAAGTAAGGACAACCGGGACATCCTTGAGTGCCGATTTTTTCGGAGTTATAATAGACATATACAGGAAAAAGGAGGAACCCCCTATGCGGATCATATTCAAAATTCTTGCCGCTCCCTTTGTGTTGGTGCTGACCCTGCTTGTGGCCGTGCTCTCGTTCCTGCTGAGTCTTTCCGCTGGTTTGCTCTCCATCCTCGCGTCGGTGCTGGGGCTGCTGAGTGTCCTGATGCTGTTTGTGGAGAAAGACATTTCCACGGGGATCGTGGGGCTGCTGATGACGTTTGCCATTTCGCCCTTTGGCCTACCCGCGCTGGCCGGATGGCTGCTTGCCAAGCTGGACGAGCTGAACGGCTCCCTGCGGAGCTTCATCATGGGCTGAGTTCTGGTCACGGTGGCCAGAAGATGCAGAAAACGGCAGCTGATCCCAGCCGCCGTTTATCGTATGGAAAGGAGGACTGCCTACGGCCACGACCTACCTCAAATCCCACAAGCGGGCCGATAAGCGGACGGCCCTGCAAAGTCTGAAAGACCGCTTTGACTATGGCCTGAACCCGGAAAAGCTGGGGGCTGTTTCCTCCTACCTCTGCGATCCGGCCACGGCACACGCCGAGTTCATGCTGGTCAAAAATCAGTATCAGGGGGCAACTGACCGCAGGGCCGGACACGGGGCGCTGTGCTACCAGATCCGGCAGGCGTTCCCTCACGGCGAGGTGACGCCGGAGGAGGCCAACCGCATCGGCTATGAAACGGCGATGCGCTGGACAAAGGGCAAGTATCAATTCTTTGTCTGTACCCATATAGACAAGGAGCACATTCACAATCACATTTACTACAATTCCACCGCCTATGACCGCTCCCGGAAGTTCCGCAACTTCATCGGCTCCTCGTTTGCCCTGCGGCGGCTGTCTGACCGGGTATGTCTGGAGCATGATCTGTCCGTGATTGTAAATCCCAAGCTCCACAGCAAGGGGCGGTATCTGCACTACGGTCAATGGCTGGGGGAAAATCAAAAGCTCTCACAGAAAGAACAGATCCGTCTTGCCATTGATGCGGCCCTGACGGAGCGCCCCAAGGACTTCGCAGATTTTCTCCGGCGCATGGAAACGGCAGGCATACAGGTCAAGCACGGGCGCGGCGGCGCGATCTCATTCCTTGTGCCAGGACAACAGCGGGCGGCCCGTTTCCGGGCGTCCACGCTGGGGGACGGCTACGGCCCCGAGGACGTGCAGGCCGTCATTGACGGCAAGGCTCCCACACGAACGGCCACGGCGCGGAAAGCGCCCGCACCCCGCCGTGTCAATCTGCTGATCGATATTCAGGAGAGGATGCGTCAGGGTAAAGGCCCAGCCTATGAACGCTGGGCCAAGGTGTACAACCTTAAACAGATGGCGGCCGCGCTGCAATATCTGAAAGAGCACCAGCTATTTGAATATGACGATTTGGCCGCAAAGACCGACGCCGCCACAGAGCGTTTTCACACGCTGGCCGGGGACATTCAGCAGACCGAGGCCGAGCTTTCCCGTGTGTCCGATCTGATGGCCGCCGTGGTGCAGTACGCCAAGACCCGCCCCGCGTTCGATGGGTACAAGGCCGCCAAGTACAGCCGGAAATATCTTGCCGAGCATGAGGCGGAACTGGCCGACTATCGGGCGGCCAAGGCGACAATGGCCGAGTTGCTGGGTGGCGAGAAGCTCCCCAAAATGGACGTACTAAAAGAAAAACGCCGCCAACTGGCAGCGCGGAAAAAGGCTCTTTATTTGGAATACCGCAAGGCCCAGCAGGATATGCGGGAGCTGGTGGCGGTTAAGGGCAGCGTGGATCACCTGCGCGGGCTGACGGACAACCAGCGCAATAAGGAGCAGGCCCGTTAGGGACGGCGACGCAGACAACATTTCTTCTGGTCACGATGGCCAGAAGTCCAGCGGGTTTGGGGGCACCCCAACAAGCATTTCCGCAGCGCGGAAATTGCAAGTGTCAATACACTTGCCTTGCTTGCCGCTAACGCGCTCCCCCGTAGGCCCTACGAAAAACGGAGGCCGCGCCGTCTCTTACGCTCCCTCCGTTCCACGGTTTTCTATGATTGCATTGATAATCCCCTCGACGAGCCGCAGCTCGTTCTCGCTGAGGGAATTAAGCAGAATGTTGATCCGCTTCTTTGCGGCTTCATCGGCGCTCATATCGGGGTAGAAGTATTCATCTACTGACAGGTCGAACATGGTTGCCAGTTGATAGAAAATATCTAAGCTCGGATGTTGACCGTCGTTTTCGTGGTACATGACAGTACGAGTGTCCCGCCCGATGATGTCGGCCAGTTGCTCCTGTGTCATGCCTTTCTTCTCACGGGCTTTCTTAATCGCAAGCCCCATCGGACGAAAATCAAATTTGCGTTCGCTCTTTTCGTTCTTCATGTCATCACCACCTAATGTAATTTTACATTTCGGGTGATAGTATTTGAACGGTGCTACATTTCATTCGTACTCATTTTTCATTTCATGTACACGGTTGAACTTGTGATACTGTAATGATAAAATAAACAATAGTGTACCTTTCACGAAAGAAATATCTCAACTCTACTATCATTCAACATCCAAAATGATATACTCGCTTGCCATTCGGTTGCTAAATGGCAGCGTTAGAGCGATAATGCTCTTAGCAATCACAGGAGGTCAAAATCAATGTTCAATATTGACAAGAAGAAATTTGGCGCATTTGTCGCCGCACTTCGCAAAGAAAAAGGAATCACTCAAAAAGAGTTGTCAGAACAACTCTGTATATCTGATAAGGCTGTAAGCAAATGGGAAACGGGAGTTAGCTTGCCCGATACCGTTCTATTGATCCCGCTGGCAAATCTGTTGGATGTTTCCGTTACGGAACTTTTGATGTGTGAGAGATTGCCGAACGATGATGTACTAAAACCTGATAAAGTTGAGGATATTGTTAAGACGGCAATCACTTATGCGGACGAAAGCCCTGAAAGGGCATATCATGTAAAGAGCAAGTGGATTGTCTTTTACGGATTTTCCCTTTTGATTTGTTGTATCGGTACATTTCTGAACTATACAACGGCGCAGCCCTGCATGGAAACCTTGGAAACGCTTGCGCTTCTAAGTGCGGTATTCGGCGCGTACTTTTGCTGCTTCGTCCGCACTAAGTTATCAAGCTTTTATGATGAAAACAGTGTAAACATTTTTTATGATGGCCCATTCCGCATGAATGTGCCGGGAGTAAAATTCAATAATCGCAACTGGCCACATATTGTGAGAACTCTCCGCTTGAGTTTGTGCCTGTGTATGATACTATTCCCGATTATCAACATCGTGGCGGGCAGCATTGTAGCAGATGTATGGGAAAACATAGGGAAATATGTTTTCTTGGCTATGTTCCTTTGCGGTGTGCTGTTGCCAATATATGTGGTTGGAAAGAAGTATGAATAAATTAACTATAACCTGTAATAAAGCGTTGCACTAACTCTGCCAAATCTGCTGCACGACGGCAAAAGAAAAAAAGCCGTCGTACAGCAGTCCCATCAACACGCCTATATGAAACGGCGGCTTTGAATTTCAGAGCCGCCGTTTCTTTGCGCTTGCACAAACTGATGACGACTTGCAGGGACACGGTAGCCGATTGGAGGTTAATCTGCCGTGTCCATTTTATTTTTCCATAGCGTCCATGATCTGCACCAGCTAAAAAAAGCGTAGCCCCTCCATCGGAGCAGTCCGGCTTTGAAAGTGAAATTGAACATCATGTAACAGGATTTTTAGTTGCTTGCGTCCGTATAGCGTCATGCTGTGCGGGCGTTTTTATATGCCCTCGCTTCTGGTCACGGTGGCCAGAGGCTCCAAGGTGCCGGGGGCCGCCTGTTCTCCATTTCAATCCGCACTCACCAACCACCTTTTGAAATGGAGGACAATTATGACGACTATCAACCTGAAACGGTATTACCCCTATATGACCGAAAATGTGATGCTGGAAGTTTCGGACGAGATCGCCGCCGCCCTCTCGATGGGAGGCCGCCTGTGCGACAGCTACAAGCGGCAAAAGCGCAGAAATGGCGAGTGCTCGCTGGACACCGATCCCGGCTTTGAGGCCAATGTACCCCGCCAGCCCTTGACCCCGGACGAGTACATTGAGGCACGGGAAACCACCTTTGCCCTCTATGACGCGCTGGCCCAGCTCCCGCCTACGCAGGCCCGGCGTGTGTACCAGCACTATCTTCTCGGCATGAGCAAGGCCGAGATCGCGGCAGCCGAGGGCGTTGGCCGGAGCCGCATCTGCTGCTCCATTGAGCGCGGGCTGGCCTCTATGAAAAATATTTTGAAAAAATCTCTGTAAGAGGGAGTACATTTGCCCCCGAAACCTCCTGATAGGTAAGAGGAGTTTTCTTCCTCGCCTTGAAAACTGAATAGACAGTATTCCCGATACGAAATCCGCGTGATAGCGACGTAAGGCGCGCCGCCACGACAGCCAGTTCAGGAGGTGATGGACAAGCTGGCCGAGCGATCAACGCAGCCTTTGACCCGGTGTTGGCAAACCGGGCGCGAGGACAGCGCGGAGGATAATGAAACTTGCTCACGCCCTCCCACAGACTTGAGGGGGAGTTCCTGCGGTATGCGCCAGCCCTCCACGGGCAGCGGTGCTGTGGGGCTATGCAGCCGAAGCCATCGGCGGTCTGGAATACTCCCCGTGCCGGGGATGCGTGGCAAATACGGCACACAACGATCATACAGGGAGCCGTCAAACCGGGCCTTTCTGTCTTATGACAGCCCAAACCATTCCGGCGCGGCGGCTCCCTCTTTTGTGGATTGAAACGGAAAACAACTGTCCCGCTGCTTCTGGTCATCGTGGCCAGAGGTGGGGCAAGGTCAAAGGACGGCGCTTTTGTGCCGTCCTTTCACGTTTCCCCACGGACAACGGGAAACCATCAAATCTATTCACACCGCTGATTGTTATAGGAGGTTTTCAGATGACGGAGGCAAGAGTCGGCTATCACAAGGAAGTCAAAACCGCGTCTTTTCAGGGCAAATCCATCACCGTGGAAAACCTGACCCCGATGCTCTCTCCCAAAGCACGGGACAAGCGCAAGCGTGAAATTGAAAGCTGTCTGTATGAGGTCTTTGTGAAGTATGCGCCGGGGCGGGCGCAGATGCACTAATGCGGGACATCCTTGAGATGCGGGGCTGCCAGAGGTATAATATAGGTGTAAGGTTTGGCAGCTCCTACACGGAAAGGAGCACCAAATGATTATTCGTGAAGATGCCATTTATGGCAGACAGTCCGTTGACCGCAAGGACAGTATCAGCATTGAAAGCCAGATTGAGTTCTGCAAGTATGAATTGAGAGGAGGCAATTTCCGCAAGTACACCGACAAGGGTTATTCCGGCAAGAACACCGATCGGCCCAAGTTCCAAGAAATGATGGCCGATATTCGCCGGGGCCTGATCAAGCGCGTGGTGGTCTACAAGCTGGATCGTATCAGCCGTTCCATTCTGGACTTCGCAACCATGATGGAAACTTTTCAGGAATACAATGTCGAGTTCGTTTCCTCTACGGAAAAGTTTGACACGTCCACCCCGATGGGGCGAGCCATGCTGAATATCTGCATCGTGTTCGCCCAGCTTGAACGTGAAACCATCCAGAAGCGCGTGACCGATGCCTACTATTCCCGCTGCCAGCACGGCTTTCACATGAGCGGTGCGGCCCCCTATGGCTTCCAACTGGAGCCGACCACCATTGAGGGCATCCGCACAAAAATGATGAAGCCCGACCCGGAAACGGCAGATATTGCAAAGCTGATGTTTGAAATGTACTCCCAGCCCGGAATCTCTTTCGGGGACATCGCCCGCTACTTTGCCGACGAGGGCATCCTGATCTATGGCAAGGAAATGAAACGGGGCTTTATCTCCCAGCTTTTGAGAAACCCCATTTACGCACAGGCTGACCTCGATATGTACGAGTTCTTCAAAAGCCAGGGTACGGTGGTAGTCAATGAAGCCACAGATTTTGCCGGGACAAACGGCTGCTATCTCTATCAGGGCCGGGACGTACAGGAAAGAAAAAACAAGCACCTGAAAGATCAGATACTTGTTCTGGCTCCCAGCGAGGGGCTTGTATCGTCTGATACATGGCTGCGTTGCCGGAAGAAGCTCATGGCAAACAAGACGTTCCAAGGTGGGCGCAAGGCAAAGAACACATGGCTTGCCGGAAAGGTCAAGTGTGGCCGCTGCGGGTATGCGCTTATGAGCGTCGGCAATCCTACAGGCGTTCAGTATCTCCGCTGCTCTAAGCGGGCCGACAGTAAAAGCTGTGACGGCTGCGGGACACTCCGTACACGGGAATTTGAAAGGTTCCTGTACGGCGAGATGGTCAAGAAGCTGTCCGAGTTCCAGACGCTGACGGCAAAGCGGGAAACGGTCAATCCAAAATTGACCGCGCTGAACATGGAGCTTGCCCGCGTGGAGGACGAGATTGAAAAGCTGCTGAATACTCTGACCGGGGCTAATGCGGTGCTGCTGTCCTATGCCAACAGCAAAATTGAGGAGTTGGACACACGCCGCCAAACCCTGACAAAAGAGATTGCGGCGCTGTCGGCGGAAGCCATGTCCCCGGAGCAGATCGAGCGGTTGTCGGTCTACCTCAACCAATGGGAAGAAATTGACTTCGAGGACAGGCGACAGGTTGCCGACGGCCTGATCTCACAGATCCGCGCAACCGACGAACACGTTTCGATTGAGTGGAAAATTTGACTTTTACTTATCCATCGCACACGACAAAGGGCTGTGTGCCCTTGTCAAGCGATGTAACTATCGTGAAAAATAAAATCAATTTCACGCTTTACTTCTCCAAACCGCTCAGTACTCTCTTAAACACTTTAAAATTCGTATCATTCTGCGGCGGGCAATACACTGCAAACTCTATGATTTTGAAAGCATGTAGATACTCTGGAAGCACATCTTTGGCAGCCCGTGCTACCACTTCCGGCTTGTTCTGATAAGCTCCGCACCCAAAGGCACCGAGGACCACAACTTCAGCGCCGTTCAATGCAGCCACATCCAGAATCCTGCACAGTCTCTTCTTATGGATTTCCAGAAGTTCCTTATCAGTGATTTTTACTGTGGGAGTGACATTGTTTCGGATATCATGGAAACTATTCTTTATCCGCAGATCAGGAGCCGCACAGGTGATCACATCCACATCATACCATGCAGCTTCATCCATCAGCTGCGGCTTAGCTTTATCCGTTTTAAAAACAGTCACTGCAGGTGTATAGATGATATCTGCACTGCCTATCGGATTTTGCACTTTTCTGTGCGGGCCATAAAAACCCTTCTCCAGTTCTGGCCTATTCAGGCAGAAGTACAGCCCAGAGCATCTGCAAAGACACTCTTCCTGTGCACCAGCTCCTCTAAGCACTCCTCCGCCTGGCTTATATGGCGATGCAAAGTTGTGCACAGCTACTTTCTGCCCGACATAGCCAGAAGCCGCCTCAAAAGTCCGCTTTGTGGATACTACCACTTTTGCTTCATCAGAAAAGCGCTTCTTATCCACAACTGGCAGTTTCTCGCTTTCCGGGATTAATTTTTGCCCTTTCACAGACTCAGCAACAGAAGCTTTCAGCTTTTCGTTTTTTTCGCACAGCCTTTTCGTATCTTCAAAAATCTCCACGTTTTCGTATGCGTTCATAATTTTTCCACGTCCCTTCTCTTTTGTGTTTGGGTCTATTTTAGCAAATATTTGATGAGAAGGGATTCAACCGGCAGTTGAATTTCTTAACTTGCAGATTTCTATTTTGCAGTTTCCTCCCGTTTTATATTGTCTACCAAACTATCAAACACATTGCATATCTCCGTGGCATCCTTCTTTCTGCGCGTTTCTGTGTATGTAGAGTAGAAATTCTGCGTAGTGGAAACATTCTGATGCCCAAACATCCTGGACACTACTTCAATCGGGACATCATGATCCAGCAGATAAGTTCCTGAGGAACCACGCAGAGAATGAGGATGCAGATTTTTAGTAATTCCGGCCTCAACCAGCCACCTCTTCAGTTTTTTATTAAGATTAGAGGGGGATAATAAATTTTTCTTTGTTCCTGGGAAAATCAAATCATCTGTGGATATTCCGTAACAACGCCTATTTAAAATTGCCGCAGCAATTTCTGGTGGAGTCAAAACACGAACAGACCCTACCGTTTTTGTACGACCGTCCTCATACTCTCCTGTTCGCTGAATTGATAATTCTCCTGTCTTTTCATTCCAGTCTCTTTTCTGGAGACCAAGAATTTCTCCCGGGCGTGCACCAATTAATAGAGCTACCGTAAATACATCTGCGCATGTAATATCCAATGCATATTTAGGCTGCTCTCTTATCTTTTGGAAATATGCTAATGCTATTTCAAACTCTTCTCCTACTAAAAAGTCCGCCTCTGTCTTGGCAGGACTGCTTTGCTTAAATTGCTTTAATACAATCGCCGGCGATTTTTCTGGGCGATACAAATAATAATCATCAATAGCGGTCACAACAAGGCGGATAATTCGATTTAGCGTGGAAGCACTGTAGTATACATATTCTGGCTCATGTTTCTTCTTTGTGACATGCTTATCATAGCGCGCATTTGAAAGCTGTTTCCGGTAAGTTTCTATATCTTTAACAAAAATGCAGTTCAGCTTTTTGTTTGCAATTTCAAATGGGCAAAGCAACGAGTGAAAGACATCCCATTCTCGTTTCGTAGAAACGTCTCTACGGGCTTCTCTGCCCTTTTCCCTATCATACTCCTTAGCACGCTCTTCAATAAGGTTCTTGACGGCCTCAGCAAGCGTAATATCCCCATCGTCTTTCTTCATTCCATACTGGATACGCTCATTGCGTTTTTCGATATTCACCTGCAAGGCAGCTCTGGCATCTACCCGATTTTTTCCACTTCCTTCCATCCGCTCAACTGATTCATCTATTAATGTTACCCACTGACGTGCCCTTACATAAGAACGTCCACTTTTTTTATATTCGCTAAAAGTTATTTCATCTGATTTTCTATTTTGTTTTGTCATCATAGTCCACCTCGTAAAATTATTTCCTATATAGACTATGGAGGATTAGAAAAACACCGAGAGAACTTTTTCACACTTATAAATACTTATTAGCAATTAAAATATCTATTTTTCGATAAAAATAAGTTTTTTCTGGGGGAAAATTGGGGGAAAGGTATTTTTCCCCCAGATTTCCCCCAGTTTCCCCCTAAAAACATCTTAAAATTGCTTATTTATACTTAATCCTAAAAGTACAAAAAAAATCCCCCATCCAGCCGGAAACCCTTGATTTTCCTTGCTTTTTGGGAGATTTTTTTACTTACTTATAAAGCTCCTGGCCGGACTCGAACCGGCGACCCACGCATTACGAAAATTGAAATTTGCTTATGACCATTTGTGTTATTGTTGAAAAAGTTAGATTTTAAGCCATTTTTCAATAATTCACTTCCGTTAACTTCCGGTTGCTTCTGACAACTTATGATATTCGTAGTCCCCAAATAGTCCCCAAAGCACTTATCGATATTATGATTTTGATTCTTTTTTCTTCCCCCAGTTTTTAAATTCAGTTCCGCTATAAACGGCTTTACCATTGTAGCGTAACCGGTTGCATCTGGTGATGATCTCGTTCTTTTCTTTTGTAGTTCCTTCTTGATAAAGTTCTTTGAAATGTGCTGTCAGTTTTGTTTTTACTGCGGTCAGAGCTTCTTTTTCAGTTTTTCCGGCTCGTTTCTTTAATTCCACATACTTTTTAATTTCATCCTCAAATTTCTTTTTGCTTTCCGCATCTGTATAGTCATATTGATCTGCTGCAGAGATTATGTCGACCTCGTCTTTGATTTCCTTGTTAACCTCCCTGTTAACCTGTTCTTCGATATCTTCTTCTGTGTATCCAGCGTCCAGCAAATCCTTTTTAATTTTGTCTGCCAGTTTTTGGTCTCCGCCATCTTCGGCATTCATCATCATATTGATATACAGACTCTTATTATCGCTCAAAGACAGTCCGTACTTCATTTTCGTTGCCTCATAACCGGCAGAATCGCTTAAAGTCCCTACAGCTGTATCGATGATAGCCAATGCGTCTTTTGTGATGCTCTTGATTGGGAGTCCTGTCAGCGCACTGGTCGAGCGTACTGCCTCCAGAAAAGAATACTGTGGAGTGTACTTGCCTTTCTGCTGCATAACTTTATAAACTTTCTGCCAAGCGTAATAAACATCCTGCACCCCCTGCATATCGGTCCGTTTTACAGTATCTCCCTGAATGGTTGATATTACGTCACGAATATACGGAACATTGTTTAGAATATTTACATTATCAATCATGTTCGTTGCCAAATGCGACCGGAATTTTTCATTGAGCTTTTTATCCCGGTCATCATCTCGGAACATGTCTACCGCCGCTGCTGCCGCTGCTGTCAGGAATGCATTGGCAGTAAAAGCCGCTGCCACACGCCCTGCATTTTTCCATGCAGTTTTCTTGTCCATACGTCCTGCTTTCAGGTCCCAAACGGCACGATACAGCATATTGTAGGTTTTCAGAGGCTCTCCCATAAATGCTGTTGCCATTTTGGCAAGCCCGTCCTTTGATCGCATTACTTCGGTTCTGAGCATCACTGAATCAGCTACCTGTGTCTTATAGATGATTTCCGAAAATCTGCGCCCAACCTGTGTGTAAAATTCTTCCGACCCTTTCTGCAGATCCGGATGTTTATCCATTATCTCGTATTCAACAGCATTCCACAAGCGTTTCCACGTTACCTGATCGCCCAGTTCTGCCAGGAACATCGTTTTGTTGACAAACCGGTCCTTCGCACTATCCGTATCAATCAGTACATCCTTCATTCGTCTAGATACCTGCATCTGGTAAAATCCCCAGTCTTTCCACTGAGCGATCGGTGCATACTCTGTGATGATATCCCAGTTTGCGCCTTTCGTGAGACCTCTTGCAATATACTTTGCATCCAATTCTGCGTAAGCGCGGGCAATGGATCCCGGCTGCTGTACCGCTACACGGAGGTTTCCGGCTACTGCTGCAGCTTTCATATTCCCCATCAACATATCCGCAATTCCAGTATCATTTCTGGTATGGACAGACCCATTAATATCATCCACCAGATTATCCAGGTATTTCGCTGTATTGCTTCCAAGCGTTGCCTTGATGCGCTCCTGAATGCTGGAATCATTCAACCCGCGGGCATCTTTATAATTTAACAGTTTATGTAAATCCGAAAGCGGAACCAATAAGCCATTATAACTGCTCATTTGGTCTACATGACGTGTAAATACATCAAAGATATCTTCCACTATAATCGGATTATTGGCATACGCATTTGTGCTTTTTGTCATTCCGAGGTTGCGAATCGTAGACTCTTTTTTATTTCCCTCTGGCTGCATGATATAATCTTTGTCCGTTGTGATCGGGAAGTAGTTCTTTGATTTATACTTTTCGTACCCATAGAGTTGCATGGATGCTTCATTTCCCCATTTTGCAGCATTGTCTCCCAAGAAATGCTGCATCTTGTCTGCCAGTCTTTTCTGATCGGCTGAGAGCGTATCTGTAATGGTCTTTACATCATCAGCAGTGACTCTGATTGGTTTATACCCACGCTGTCTTTCCGGGAACAATCTTTTTTCCTTAAGTGATACTCCCAGGTCGATATCCCCCGCTTTAATACCACCTTTTCTGTCGTAAATATGTTTTCTTGCCTGACTTCTTTTGTCCAGGACATATAACGCCATAATCTGACCGGTAGAAAGGGTAATATCTCCACCCGCGAGCGAAAACGTATGTCGTTCCGGATTCTTTCCGGTCCATGCCCGGATGTCTTTGGTTTTTAACCCGCACTCTTCCAGAGATTTTTTAAAATATTCCTCCGCTTCTTTCAGCAATTTGGTTTTCTTGTCCCAGCCACTTGTCAGAGAATCATATACCGACTCCATGGCCGGTCCCATTTTATGAAATACCGTAACAGGATCCATCATTTTGACATTCAGCAAGCTGTCTACTTGACTGAGCGGTCCGCGGAATTCCTTTCTATTTTTCATCATATCTGTATCGGCAAACACATTCTCTGCGAGGAGACTCACTTCACCATATTTCTTATTCGTCTTCAAAGCATTGATTTCTGTTATGGTTGATTTCATCGAGCGCACAGTATTCAACAATTCTTCCATATCATAGGCGCTCAGCTCTTCCAGCCGGTCAATTCCTTTCGTCTTCTCGGTCAGCTCTTCTATTCTTTTTGCGAGATCCGGATCAACATCAACATAACGGATATTTCCATCCTGATCGGTTATCTGTCCGGATTCCTTGATTTTATTAAATGCTTTCAGAGCTTCCTCCCACGCTAAGGTTCTTTGCGTTTTTACGCCGTTGTATTCTGTTTTGGAAGAAAAATCAATATTGCTGAGAAAATCTGCTACCACCGTCCGAAGTTCTTCTGGAATGCGCTGTTTATCGTTTGGCTCCAGAAGCCATTTACGGAGCTTTGTGCTCTCCTTTATAACGTTTTCCTTTGCCTCCCGTTTCGCAAGAGCATCCCGGCGCTCCTTCATTCTGGAATTGAATTTTTCTTTCTGCCAGTAAAGGTCCCGTGCGTGAGCCTCTTGCATGTCAGCATTTTCCCGTCTCGCCTCATTCAAGAGCGCAGAATACTGAGTTTCTGTTTTCTGCTTATAATTCTCTAATTTTTCATTGTACTGCCTGCGTACTTTATTGAGTTCTGCTGCTTTACGATCTGCAAAGGTAGGCGGTACCAATCTTACATTCTGATACTCCTGCAAAAGTTCCTGACCGACATGGTACGCCATTTCATCCATATTTGCATGATATGGATTTGCAATCTGAGGCTGAGTCATATCAAGCACATTTCCGATCTGCATTAACTGATCCGCCGGATGCGTTATATCCGCGTCAAACAGATCCGGATGCTGGCTTGCAAGTTCTTGATACAACGAGTCCACCGATATACCTGTTTTTCCAAGGCTCATGCGGCCAAAATATTTTCTGCGAAAGTCATTATATCCGCCTGTTGCCGCCAGATCAGCTTTATCCTGATCTGTAATCATGATTTTCGTATCTTTAATCTGTTTGCGCAAATCCTTGTATTGCTCTGTCAGCGCCGTATCCTTCTGTTCTGCTTTGTTGAGTATTGATTTTCCAATGTCTGTTGCAACGTTGTTGAACTCATCCCAATCAACATTTTCCCCGGTTCTGACATATTCAAACAGCTTTGTCACATTCGATACCAACGGATCCAGTTTTGCCTTACTATTATATTCTTTCAGGATTTTCCTACAAACTTTTTTAATATCATCCTGCCGCAGTTCCTCTTTGGCCGTCAGAGTGAATTCCTTTTTCAGAAGTTCATTTGCTTCTTTTAAATCTTCATTTTCTTTTAAAAGTTTTTTGACATCTTTTTCGTTTGTGTATTCGTCGATGTCTTCCATCTGGAAGCGGATATTTTCCACGGAATTCACCGCTTTATTTCTGGCACCTTCTACATCCGGATCATACGTCACTGTTCTGATTCCGCGATCAGCCAATGCGTCCATAACTTTCTCGTTTGTTCCGTCTGGAACAACGGCCACTGCCACCTCATCATACCCTACTACACGCTGAGGTTTTGCCTCAAACATATCAACCGGCATTTCCTTGACCTCATTCACAATATTCGTGATTTCCTTAAAGTCCTCATCCGATACTTTCCAATATGGAATATCAGCAAATACCTTTCTGACAGCTTTCTCGGAAAAGTTTTTCATTCCTGCTGCCTCTTCAATCAGACTTCCCACATTGTCGATGGCAGAATAGCTCGTTGAACCGGTTCGATCAATGATGTTCTGGATAACATTCATAAGGCGATTGTTAAGCGCATCCTGTCTTTCTGCAAATTCTGTTTCGGTTAAGTTCTGGATTTTTCCCTCTGCCTTGTGAATATCTGCAATGCTATTGAATTCTCCAGATGCTGCAGCTCTGAGCGTTTTGATTCCCATAAATCCAACGACATTTTTTGCATCGCCCTTTCCCTGCGAAATCATGGATTTTACAATATTCTCCGGTGTAACATCATAATGGAGCTGTTTAAAGGTCCTGCGGTTTCCACTTGGTGTCAAATACTCTTTGCCATTTGGTACGCCTTTACCTACTACCAGACCATCATACAGGTCGCGAATCCAATCCTCATAGTCCTTTTCATCAATCTGTGATTCGATTTCTTCCCTTATCCCAGCCTCGTCACGCTCAATTTTTGTTGTGTACTGGACTCCCTTTTCCTGATAATTAAAAGCATTTCTAAATTTATCAAGCACATGACCGAACCGAAATGCCTTTTCTTTCGCGCTTTGAACCTGTTTATATGCCTGTTCCGGATTCATTCCATTTTCAATTTTTGCCTGCGCATAAACATTTAGCAATTCATTTCCGTACGCATTCAAAATTTCTTTCAGCGAATATCCAGAATTCAATATTTTTTTTACTCTATCCTGATCCGGAATTTTGTTCAAGATACTCTTATACATATTTTCTGTCTCGATAGAGATATTTGGTTTTTTTACCTGTTTTGCACGATCTTCCACCTGGATTCCTTTTGATGCAAGATAGGCAGCCTTCATTCCGATATTATATTTCGCCGCCTCCACAACGCCATCCACACCGCTATATTCTGCATCTCCAGATTGCGTCTGGATAAAGCGCTTTGCTTCCTGCTTGAGATAATCTGGCATCTTTCCGTCCATGGTCTTATCAACGTTCCTGGATGCTCTGTAGTAAACATCCTCATTGATATCGTTTTCAATCCGCGGGAAGGTTGGTGTCCAGGCATCAGCACCATACACCTTATTTTTACGATTTGCCGGATCAATCGTGTCTTTTCGGAAAATCAAAGAAATATCTCCGAACTTATCCCAGCCTTGCGCTGCTTTCGTAATGGCAATGGACGGCATTGGGATCCCGTCATATTCCAGCATCTTCATCAGCTTATCTTCGCTCAGATTGTGAGCGGCAATTAGGGTATCTGTTTCTTCAACTGGGTCTTTTAGCTGGAATTTCGTCTTGATTTCCTGTTCTGATTGTTTTATATTATTAGTAGGAGCTATACCACTGAGCGTTTTGGACGTGTCTGAGGGGATCGGTGCTACACTGATATCTGTCGCTGTGGGGACGCTCCCTTTTTTTTCGCCCCATGCATACATTGTTTGCAGCGTCAGCATTTTCCTTTTATCAGAAACGTATTCTATTGCAACTCTTTTTCCATTTATATTTTTCTCAAATTTTAGCGCAGGCTTACCCATTTCAGTTGTCCCAGCGCTGCTTACTTTATCATAGGAACTAATAATTTCTGGAATATCTGCAATCATTTCAGGCGTAACCGGTATCTGTCCCCTAGTAGTTTCTTTTTTGCTGTCTGCGTGAGAATTTTCAAATTCGCTCGTCATCGCAACATTATAGCCTTCCAACTCTAACCCTACATCCCGGTGCAGTTTAGCTGCCAGTTCCGTTCCAATCTTTCCCATGTATAATCTTGCGTACGGTTTCTTATGCACATGTTTCTCACAAAACTCAACTATGTCCTCTTTTGTATTGCAGAACTGTATACTGCCATTTGCATATCTCGCCTTATCATTATCAGAATATTCTTCTAATCCAAATTCATTTAATTTGTATTTTGTCTTGGTATCACCAACAACATCATATCCAGCTTTATACCGTTCGCTTGCTGCTTCCAGTCCTGCCATATAGGCACGTCTCGCCCTCTGGAAGTAAACCATATTCTCTTCCAGGGCTTTAGCTGACTGACGGGTGCTTCCGGTTTTAATCAGGCTCTTGATCGCATCAATTACATCATCGATGAAGTCAAGAATTTTCTGTCCCAGTGTTTTGTTTGCAGTTACCTCTTTTATAAATTCTTCATCATTGAAAAATTTCTGCGAAGCATCTGCTACCATTTCCTCCACCGCCTGATCTCTGTTTAATTCCTGTCCCGTCTGGGCTAAATACCGGTCGATGTATGAATTGATTCCCTCTTCTAAATCCATCCCCTCTGACTTCATGATAGCCTGAGCCACGGTCTCAGAATATGCCCGGTAGTTGTCCGGATCCATTTCGCGAATGAAATGTGTCAGTTCATGGCCCATGCTTCCAAGAAAGTCTTTACTATTAACATCAAGCGTAATTTTTCCTTTCTGATAGGATGCCGTGGTTCCGCTCTGATCCATGCCATCTACAAGCTCAATCTGTAAACCGGTTCGTTCGCCCATATAGGTCGCTACCGCTTTCTGCTGTGGCGTTGCATTCTCGACTGCTGACGCCAGTCCTCCGGTTCGTGGATCTCCCTTTGTCATATTCAACGGCGCTCCGGTTTTCTCGTCCACTTTGCTGATATCAGCATTACGGTCTTCTGCTCCAGCAAGCCAGATTTTTTCCAATGTGTCTCGACCTAATGTGGAAAGCGCCTCACGGTGGATTCCTTCCTCCATTTTGAGACCATATCTTCCCGCATCATAGACACGGTCAAATGATCGTGAATACTGGTTTAAATCTGTTGTGTGATCATAGTTATCAAGATACGCATTCATGCCGGATGTGCCGTATTTCGCAGAAAGCTCATCGAGAAACTCTCTATCGCCTTGACTGGTCTTGCTTGAAGTGTTCGGTTTTTCCGAAATGTTCATCTGTTCTTCCGGATTAATTTGTTCTGGACTTGCGTCTTCCAGCTCAATATTATCTCCGGTATCTGGCATTACACTTTCTGTCGCATTCTGGTTATTATCTTCCACTGGTCGTGCATTTTCATGTGGAATCTGTGCATTTTCTTCTTGATTCTGGACAGTTTCTTCCTGATTCTGCGAAATATTTTCGTCCTGCTTGGCATTTTCTGCAAATTCAGCCATCCTTTCCAGGAATCTTCCATTTTCTCGGTTGCTTATATTTTCACCGTTTTCCTGTCGTTCAGCGTACCTGCGAGCAAGCTCCTGAAGATCTCTGGCTTCCTTTTTGGTTTCGAACGCTGCATATGTACTGTCTGTATCAATACCCTCTGCAAAGTCCTGATACTCCGGCACATTTCTTTTTCCTTCCGCACGATAATCAAGTTCCTGCGCGATTGCCCCCGGTGCGTTCAATACACCAGCATTTAAAGCGCCAAGCATGGCCGCATACCATGCTTCTGGATCCGCAAGGCTGATCTGGTTGTTTTCTCCAAATAACATATTCCGGCTGGCTTTGTCCAGAAGCTCCTGCGTATACTCCTGCAGGCCCTCTGCCGCCATATCTGCACCATATCCGGCTACCTGTTTAATGGTATCTCTTGCTGCAGGATTTGATACCAGTTTTCTGACCGCTGTGTCAATAGCGCTTTTAACTCTTGGATGTCCAAGGCTCACATTATTTAAGCCGCCCAAAAACGCCTGAGTTACCGTCTCACTTGCGGCATTCAAAGCGCCGTACATCTGTGCCGCTTCAACGTCCTGACCTTCCCGGATCGCGTCCGTATAAGAGTTTCCTCCCGCTGCTGCGCCGAACATGGCAGATCCAAAAGCTGATCCTGCCGTCGTACCAAGTGTAGCACCTGCTGCCGGTGCCGCCAGCATACTTGGAAGCATAAAGCCCGTGGAGTTCGCCAGATCATAAGCAACTTTTTCAATACCTGAACTATTTTCCTGTAAATGCTGCAGGTAACCGTCAAACGTTGATGCCGGTGCCGTTTTATAATTACCCGTCACCATGTCCACAGCCTGTCCAAGACCTTTTACAGCACGATCCGTTCCGGCTCCTGCACTGGCAAGCATATTTAAGCCTACAGCCGGTATTTTACCGGTTTTTGCAGCAGCCTCTGCAGCCTGGCTACCCGCTCTCATATTCAGTTCCTCGTCAATCGAGCTTGCATACTTATCTGCCTGATCAGCACCGTACCGTGAAAAGAGATAGTTGTACATTGTCTTCTGGTCCGCTGTCATGGCCTGAAAGCTATGATTATTTCTTTTAAGTCCTCCGATTGGATCAGACCAGAAGCCTTTCATTGTGTTCCCGGTTCCGATGGGGTTCTTATCGTCTTTTGCTCCCTGATATGCGCCCGACTGGAAGTCCGGTCTCTTTGCAATATCTTCGTATGACGTAAATCTGGTTAATCCGTCTTTAAAAATCCCGTTCTCCGTTACACCTTTTGCATCCTGGGCTTTTTGAGCTTCATATTCCTTGCGCTCATTTTCCTTGTTTCGTCTCCGCTCATTTGCCGCTTTTGCCATATTTGAGCGCGCTGCTTCGTTTCGCAACGCACGTGGATTTGCAAGCTGATGTTCCGTTTGCAGACTTTCCCGTTCCTGACGCAAAAAGTCTGTTGTCGATGCCCGATTCTTATTGATTTCGGTATTCTTCAACTGACGCTCCCTGTTTTCTCGGTTCACTCTGGCATCCCTGAGTATTTTGCGCTCTTTCGCAGCCTCTTCCTGCTTTCTGCGGTGTTCCACGTACCGGTCCATAGTAGTATTTCCCGTGCTCAGCCCAGAATCCACAGAGCTTTTATATTTCTGATAAAGGCTGCTGTTTCCACTTCCCTGATCTTCTTTGTACTGTTTGAATAATTTTCCTGCCATAGCATCTCCTTATCTCGGCTTCCGGTATGTGTAGCTGTTATCAATTTTGTTTTTGCTGTCTTTCTGTGCTGCAGAGACGGCTTTTGCAGCGGTATCCGAATCAACTCCAAGGTACTGCTGCAAGATACTCTTAACGCCAGTAGCATCATTTACATAATACGATTTTGACAGGCGCCCGCCCCTATCATCTTTTTCATTGAGCAGATCCTTCGCAAAATTGACAAGGTCATCACTTGTATAGCTACTCTTCGTTTTTTTCGATGATCCAGATCCACCAGAAGACCTTGCCTTTGAGTAAGCCAATGCAAGCTGTTTCGCATCCTGTTCTTTCTGGTAATCAAATTGCGTCTGCCAGTTCTGCTGTGCCAGGGCGTCCTGTTCTTTCTGATAGTCAAACTGCGTCTGCCAATTTTGCTGTGCCAGGGCATCCTGCGTCTTCTGGTAGGCATAATTCTCAGCCCACTGCTGCATTGCCTGATCCTGCTGGTAGGTCGTCATATCTTGATTCCATGATGAGTCATAACGGCCTGCATAATAGTTTAAGTCGTTATAGTAGTCCGACACATTATCCCTGTACCGGTTGTAATCGATAGAATCCTGGTTATTGTACATGTTTAATTTGTTATAAAGTTCCTGCCCCTCCTGGAGGTAGTTGTTATAAACCCGGTCGTAAATGTCAAGTGTGGTGTTATTAAAATTGGAAATGGCGTTGTCGTATGCCTGCTGCCCTGCAGCCTGCGCATAGGTACTTCCATAGCCGCCTGTTGCCGCCTGTGCCGCTCCCATAGTGTCCCGCATGGACTTCTGCCCGTTCTGGATGGCCTGCTCCCGCATGGTGGTGTATAAATCGCTCTTAAATACATCATCGGTGTTAAACTGTGGCCGGTTCTGGATGGTGTTAAGGATGTTCTGGATCTCATTGCTGTACTGACTCTGAAACGCCGCCGGTTTGCTGTTTTCCAGGTCATCCAGATGGTTTAAATACCGGTCCGTCATGGATGAAGTCTGAAACTGCGACGGAGAATATCCTGTTAGATACCGGTTTTCCTGGGTTGATTCCGTCTTATTCTGAGTTCCCGGGCTGGCTGCTGCCTGGAACGGTGTGTTCTTAATCGGGCTTGCCGCTGCCTGGAATGGTGTGTTCTGCGTCGTCTGGGTCGTTTTGTTCGTTGTTCCCGGTCCGTAAGTCGTTTTCTTCTTCTGTCCTGCTGTAATCACTGGACTCTTCGTGTATGCTATTGCCATCTTCTTGCTCCTCCGCGTTTACTTCAATTCCCTTTTTAATGATGTTTTCCATCACAACAAGCAATCTCGCCTGCTTGACACCCTTCACTTTTACCTTTCCCAGAATTTCTTCAATAGCCTTAATCTGGGTCTCACTATAAATCTTACACTTCATTCTTCAATATCCTTTCCAGTTCCCCGATCTGTCTCTGCTGGCTCTTGATTGCCCCCGCAAACAGCGCGCCATAAGAACTATAAGGGATTGCATAGTATCCATCTTCACCCACGTCTGTGAGCGGGAGGTTTGTACCAATCCGATCCTGCAGTTCATTGACATCCTGGGCGATGAATCCCATCTGTGTCTCCTCGGATCCCATATATTTAAACGTTACCGGTTTAAGTCCCAAAACCACCTTTAATGCAGTTTCTTCCGGAATATCCTCTATCTCCTCTTTCAGCCTAATATCCGAATCTTGATAGAGTGTTTCGCAGGTTACTGATCCGGTTACGCTCATACTGGTGCAGCTGATGCTTCCGTCCACATCACAGTCTCCGTAGGTGATCAATGTGCCACATGCCAATGGGCCGCTGCATTTGATGGATCCTGTGTAAGCTCCGGAGTCAATCTCTGTTTTTCCAGTGGACGATACCTTGAATTTATCATTGATGTTGATTGAGCCGCCGGTTATTTTTCCAGAGAACTCTGCATTTCCGTTTGCATCCAGCTTAAGATTCTTCGCATCAATGGTTAAATTTCCTGTCTTGAAATTAATGGTTCCGGCTGTCATGGAAATTTCAGAACACAAGTCCCTTGCAGATACTTTCAGGTTGATCTGGTCATTCAATGTGCTGATCTTCGATGACACTCCTGTTTCCAGGTTAGTAAACTCTGACAGAAGACCGTCCATCCCAATCTCCAGTTGTGAGATCGAGGTCTCCGTCTCCCGGTAGCTGACTAGAAATTCCTGAGAGAAATTATCCTCGGCATCCAGGTTCGTGAGACTATACTGGAGCTGCTGATTCAAAAGCATGATGTAATTCCGGATCTTTTTCATATCCGGATCTTTGGCTAATGTTGGTGCACTAAAGTACGACATGACGTTTTCTTAATTCCTCCTTCATTACATCGATGCGTTTCTGATTTTTCTGTATCGCTGCCGCCCACACCGCGCCAAGCTGACCATATTCCAATTTCATCATTTCCCCGGCTTTCTCCGGTTTTAATTCCTGGGCGATAAATCCCATACTTTTTCTTTTGCTTTTCTTAAACCGGTAAGAAACTGGAATGAAATCCTTTATGTTTACAGCGAGTGGTTTTACATCCGTTTTCTTTCGTGCATCTGACGTTTCCCTCACACGTTTGCATCGCAGCGTATACATGACATAGGCATCACTTCCTGTTAGTGTCCCCTTGATTGAGCATCCTCCATAACCATCATCATCTTCCACCGTTACCATCCCGCCTGCGGTTGTTGTCCCATTTTTTGGATTTAGCAGGTTACAAACAAGATCTCCCTGAATTACTGAGTATCCAGAGCTGTCTACCGCGAATCCAGTTCCGATTTTCATTGACCCGCCAGTGATTGCACCGGTAAATGTGGCATTGCCTTGCGCATCCACTTTCAGGTTGTCCGCATCAATCGTAAAATGACCGGTTCTCAGAGCTATGCATTCTCCATACAGTTCCATCCTGGACAGCATGGTGCTTACAACACTGCCTTTACTTACCAGAAGTTTAATAGATTCTTCTGACTGTTTCAGTTCCGCGTATGTGTCCTCGCTCAGATCATCAAAGCGAAGTGTTAGCTGTTCGGAATCGTGTTTAATGGTTGCCGTTTTTTCTTTTTTCGTCTTTTCCAGGTTCAAAAACTCTTTGGAAAAGTTATCTTCATCCAAGTTGGTGAGTGTGAACCTCAAATCTTCGCTGAATCTGTAAAGTTTTCTTACAAGTTCCTCTTTCTTTTCATCTTTTCCGATGACAAGTTCTTTAAATACCGCCACGTATATCACTCCCTAAGCCAAGCGTTTTACTCTCCGCAACCAGGGTCATACCTCCGCAGCCTTCCAGGCGGTACCGGTATTTCTGGCACCTGCGCGGGCAGATCGGAACAACATGGGTGCGATAGGTTTTTGCTTTGAACACTGCTGCCGTGTGCCATTGTGGATCATCGTCATACCGGAACGATACCATGACCTCAGAATCTGTCTGGAGTTCCATATGGAAACGCATCTTCCGGAGGAATTTGTTGTCTATCGTTCCTTCCAGAAGGTCCCCGCTCTCCAGCATCCATGAGATGTTTTCATCCCGGTTCCCGGCGATTGTAAACAGATTTCCGTCAGAATCCACACAATAAAGTTTCCCGTCTCCATAGACCATATCAACCAGATGCAGCGCATCCTCTTTTGTCCAAGCGTTATATTTCAGATCATAAACATAAAGTCCCCACTCGTCCCCCGATTTAAGAGATGCATAATATTTCCCGCTGAAATGTGAAGCAATTCCATTCGTAAAACTCAATGGTTTTAAATTATCACCAATCGACTCCGGCTGTGCACCGTCATAACTGCACATCTCGTTTCTTCCGGCATAGATCAACGTTTCATTCGTGATACATGCCGTTCGCTCCATTCCCTTCATGATCCCGCGGACAGGGTAGGATGTAGAAACCTGGTAATTTGACGGTTTATTTCCAAAAACCTTGTGGATTGTGTCCTCTTTGAAAAATATCACATAGCCCATGTGTGAAACGCATCCCGTAAAGTCTCCGTCTGATCCGACCGTTACCGCGTAAGAATCCGTTGAGATGCCTTCGAACGACTGCCAGTTCGCCGGATCGCCAAGTTTGGATGAATAGATCTCATGGTTTTTGCTGCTGCACCCCCACAGCCGGTTTTCGTTTTCGCAGACGAAGTCCATGTCAGGCACCGTCCGCTTTAATGTAAGCCCAGAGTTTTGCGAAAACGAATCGGAAAGGTCTCCGATGACAACAACATAGTTATCAGAAACCTCCTGAAGCACGCTGGACTTATTAAAGCTTGCATTTGTGCATCCGGATATCACCACCGCATCATATTGTGAAAACTTCTTTCCAATTCCGGTACAGGTTATCTTTACAAGCGTGGATCCAGACGTTGTCTGGGCGAAGGTTGCGCTTGCCTCTTGCGTCCAAGTCTCTTCCATTTGCTTGACTTCTCCAGTGTTGGTGTTATAGGTAATCTTATCCGGAAATACCACCGCATACGCTCCAATTCCTACAATCTGTTTTCGACTGTCAGATACTGTTGCAATCTTTTTGTCCTTGTAATAGAGGGACGTCCCATCGGCATACATGAGTCCGTTTTTATAAAACAATCCATTCGGCTTTGCAATCTTTTTCATGATCTCGCCGCGTTTCTGCCGCACTGTGATTGCCGGATAGGCATCAAGGGATATGTTTTTCATGTCAGAGAACTCATTTTCCTGGATCACTTCCTGCTTGTTTAATCCGAGAAAGGATCCGATAGTCTTTTCCGATTGCTGAGGATTTCCCCGCAAATATGGTAATCTCATACACCCTCCTAATAATTTCGGAATTTCGCTGCCGGTTTCGGCACGTGGTTCCTGATATGCCAGGAGGCATATTCTTTCCACGATGCTTCAAACATGGCCGCATCGTTGTTATATCGTTCTGTTTCCTGATTCGTAAAATCCACTTTTGCGCGAATGTAATTGATGTATACATCCTGAAACCGGTCTGGTACGGCCAGTTCCCGTTCCGTGTCATCCTCCGCAAATGGGACAAATTCTATATCAAATCCCTGTGCTTTGTTCACCACCTGGTCCAACACCTGACCTTCAATTTCATTCAGCCATCCGATCAGCATTTCCAAATCGTACTGCTGCCCGATCAGCACTGTTGCCGTTTCTATTAATTTTCCTACTTTCATGTCACCCTCCTTTTTGCTATCCTAACATTTACGCGATCGTTTTGTTTGCATAGCAAAAGCGGCAGGTTGCCCCGCCGCTGAGTGAATTTTATTTATTTGAATAGTAATATTGAATATGGAATAAGCCCTCTTGGTATGATA